>JAWVGK010000248.1:0-7014 GCA_033855155.1 Solirubrobacteraceae bacterium
AGCAGCTCGAGGATCAGCAGCGCCGGGATCGTGCCGCTGTCGGCGCAGTAGAAGTCGCGGAAGTAGTAGTGGCCGGAGACCTCGCCGCCGAACATCGCGCCCTCGTCGCGCATGCGCGTCTTGAAGAACGCGTGCCCGACGCGGTTGGGGTGCGCCGTCGCGCCCGCCGCGGCGACGGTGTCGGCGACGGCGCGGCTGGCGCGCACGTCGTAGAGGATCGCCTCGCCGGGGCTCTTGCGCAGCAGCGACTCGGCCAGCAGCGCGGTCAGGAAGTCGCCGTCGACGAACGCGCCGGTGTCGTCGATGAAGAAGCAGCGGTCGGCGTCGCCGTCCCACGCGATGCCGAGGTCGGCGCCCTCCTGCAGGACCTTGCGCATGATGAAGCGGCGGTTCTCGGGCAGCAGCGGGTTGGGCTCGTGGTCGGGGAAGTGGCCGTCGGGCGTCCAGTAGGCGGTCACGAGGTCCAGGTCGAGGCGCCGCAGTAGCGGACCGACCATCGGGCCGGCCATGCCGTTGCCGCCGTCGACGACGACGCGCAGCGGCTTGACGCGCGCGGGGTCGATGAAGCGCATCGCGGCCGCCTGGAACTCCTCGTAGACGTTGACCTCCTCGAGCGAGCCGCGGTCGGCCGGGTCGGGCGGGCGCAGGCCCGCCTCGATCCTGCGGCGCACGTCCTGGATGCCGGCGTCGCCCGACAGCGCGATCGCGCCCTGCTTGACGAGCTTCGCGCCGGTGTAGGCCTTCGGGTTGTGCGAGGCGGTGCACATCAGCCCGCCGTCGAGCTCGCGCGAGCCGACGAGGAAGTACAGCATCTCGCTGCCGACCTGGCCGGCGTCGACGACCGTCGCGCCCTCGGCGAGCATGCCCGCGCAGTAGCGGTAGGCGAGCTCTGGCGCGGTCAGGCGCATGTCCCGGCCGAGGCCGATGCGCAGCTCCGCCACCGGCTTGCGGGCGAGGTCGGCGAGCACGAGCGCGAAGCCGCGGCCGATCTGCTCGGCGACGTCGCCGTCGATCTGCTCGCCGTAGAGGCCGCGGATGTCGTAGGCCTTGAAGATCTCGGATGGGACGGTGGTGGGCATCGGTCGCGGATCGTAGTGGGCGCGTTCGCGACCCGCAGGACGCGCTCTACAATCGGCGCCATGACGCGACCTGAGCACCGAGCCGAGCGCTGATGTCCGGCCACTCCAAATGGGCCTCGATCAAGCACAAGAAGGCGATCGTCGACTCGCGCCGCGGCAAGCTCTTCACGAAGCTCGCCCGCGCGATCACGACCGCGGCGCGCGAGGGCGGCGGCGAGCTCGAGGGCAACCCGGCGCTGCAGCTCGCCGTCCAGAAGGCGCGCGACGCGTCGATGCCGAAGGACAACATCGAGCGCGCGATCGCCAAGGGGACCGGCGCGGGCGCCGACGCCGCGGCGATCGAGGACGTCATGTACGAGGGCTACGGCCCCGGCGGCGTCGCGATGCTGATCGAGGCGATGACCGAGAACCGCAACCGCACCGGCGCCGACGTGCGCCACGTGCTCGGCAAGTACGGCGGCAGCCTCGGCGAGCCCGGCACCGTCGCCTACCTGTTCGACAAGCGCGGCCTGATCGTCGTCGACGGCGAGCGCTACTCCGAGGACGACCTGATGCCGGCGATCGAGGCCGGCGCCGAGGACATCTCCGACGAGGAAGGCGTCTTCGAGGTGCTGACCGAGCCGGCGCTGCTGACGCCCGTGCGCTCGGCGCTGACCGATGCCGGCGTCGAGATCGAGTCCGCCGAGCTCGCCTGGCTGCCGAAGGTGCGCGTCCCCGTCGAGGAGGACGACGCCGCGAAGCTCATGCGCCTGATCGACGCGCTGGAGGACAACGACGACGTCGACGCGGTGCACGCGAACTTCGACATCGACGCCGACGTGCTCGAGCGCGCCACCGCCGACCTGTTGGGCGGGGGCGCGCCGGACGACGGACAGCTGAGCGCTCAGCGGATCGAGATCCTCCCCTTGTGGGCCCCGTGGGCTCCGGCGGTCTCCCCCCTCGGCGGTGGGGTGCCCGGGATGAACGGCGCGTTCGGGGCGTACGCCGGCGGGCGGGCCATGAGGCGGGTCACGCCGTGTCCGACGACGCCGTCGGCGGGCATCGCCGGGTGCGGCGCCGCCGCCGCGGCCGGCGCGGCTTCGGATCCGCCGGGGCGGCCGGTTCCTTGACCCGGGGCTGCGACGGGAGAATGACCGAGAGAGGTGACTGGCATGGCTGCTCCTTGGGCGGCGTCGTCTGCGGATGGTTGACGTGCGCGGCGCGCGAATCCGCCATGGCGTATGCCCCCGCGAAGCCCGCCGCCTCGTCGGCGCGACGCTACTCCCGTCAACCGCCGCAAGCAATGCAACTTGCCAGATTCGTCGACCGCGACCTGCGACCCGCGAATTCTCCGCCGCTGACGATCAGCCGGGGCCACCCGCCCCGCAGCGGTGCACGTCGTCCGGCAGGTAGATCGTCGTCTTCCCACCGCCGACCTGTACCTGGCGCGGACCTCAGGCCGCTTTGAGCTGCCCGGTCCTCGCCAGCCAGCGGTCGACGACGAAGCCGCCGAACGGCAGGACGGCGCCGGCGAGCACGAGGATCGTCTGCTTCGTCGTCCAGCGAGCGCCCTCGCGGACCATCGCGACGAGGCCGACGTACGCGAGGAACAGCATCCCGTGGATCGGGCCCATGATCGGCACGCCGTCGCGCGCGGCGAAGCTGCACGTCAGCAGGACGAGGAAGCTCGTCGCCTCGGCGAGGGCGACGAGGCGGAAGGTGGCGATCGAGAACAAGCGGTGGCTCCTTAGGACGGGCGGGCGATCGGCCGGTGTACGGCAGGACATCCGGCGCAGGGCGCAGAATCATCACTGATGATCGTCCTCGGCATCGACCCCGGCACCGCCAACACCGGCTATGGCGTCGTCGAGCGTCGCTGCGGGCGCCTGTTCGCGCTCGACGGCGGCGTGATCACGACGCGCCCGGAAGCTCCGATGCAGATCCGCCTGGCGGCGATCCACCGTCGCGTCGGCGAGCTGCTCGACGAGCACCTCGTCACGATCCTCGCGATGGAAGACGTCTACTTCGGCAAGAACGTGTCGAGCGCGTTCGCCGTCGGGCAGGCGCGCGGGGTGGTGATGCTCGCCGCCGGCCAGCGCCGCATGGACGTCATGTCCTACACCCCGCAGCAGGTCAAGCATGCCGTCGGCGGCTCGGGCCGCGCCGAGAAGGACCAGGTCGCGCGGATGGTCCAGACGCTGCTGGCGCTGCCCGCGCTGCCGCGCCCCGAGCACGCGTCCGACGCGCTCGCGATCGCGATCTGCCACCTCAACGGCGCGCCGCACGCGGCCGCGGTCGCGCGCAGCCGCGTCGCGCCGGGCCTCGACGAGCCCGACGAGGACGTCGAGATCACCGATCGGCGGACGCGGGCGTGATCGCACTCGTCCGCGGCGCGGTTGCGGTCCGGCGTCCCGATCACGTCGTCGTCGAGACCGGCGGCGTCGGCTACCGCCTGGCGGTCTCCGCCGAGACCCTGCGCCGGGTGCCGGCCGTCGGACGCGCGGTGACGCTGCACACGCATCTGATCGTGCGCGACGACGCGCTCGCGCTGTACGGCTTCGCGACGGAGGACGAGCGCGACCTGTTCCTCGCGCTGATCGGCGTGCAGTCGGTCGGCCCGAAGGTCGCGCTGGCGGTGCTCGGCGGCGGCTCCCCGCGCGAGCTCGTGACGGCGCTGGCCAGCGGCGACGCCGCCCGGCTGCAGGCCGTGCCCGGCATCGGCAAGCGCACCGCCGAGCGGATCATCGTCGAGCTGCGCGACAAGGTCGCCGGCGGCGGCGTCGGCGGGGCGGAGATCGTCATCACGCGCGCCGACGACCCGCGCCGGCTCGCGCGCGACGGACTCGTCGAGCTCGGCTTCACGATCGTCGAGGCCGACGAGCTGCTGCGCGACGCACCCGACGACACGGCGGAGGCGCTGATCTCCGGCGCGCTGCGCGCCGCGCGCCGATGAGCAGCCTGCGCATCCAGACGCCGCAGCGCATCGAGGACGAGCTCGAGCTCGACCGCTCGCTGCGCCCCCGGCGCCTGGAGGACTTCGTCGGCCAGCCGTCGCTGAAGGAGCAGCTCGCGATCTCGATCGAGGCCGCGCTGGCGCGCGGCGAGGCGCTCGACCACGTCCTGCTCGCCGGGCCGCCGGGCCTCGGCAAGACATCGCTCGCTCAGATCATCGCCGCCGAGCTCGACGCGCCGTTCGTCATGACGGCCGGTCCGGCGCTCGAGCGCAAGGCCGACGTCGCCGCCTTCCTGACCGCCCTGGAGCCCGGCAGCGTCTTCTTCGTCGACGAGATCCACCGCCTGCAGCGCGCGCTCGAGGAGACGTTCTATCCCGCGATGGAGGACCGCCAGCTGCCGATCACCGTCGGCATGGGCGCCGGCGCGCGCATCGTGACGCTCGAGCTGCCGCCGTTCACGCTGATCGGCGCGACGACGCGCACGGGGCTGCTGACGGCGCCGCTGCGCGACCGCTTCGGCCTGCAGCACCGCCTCGAGCACTACGACGTCGCCGACCTCGCGACGATCGTCACGCGCTCGGCGCAGATCCTCGACGTGCCGCTGCAGCCCGACGGCGCCGACGCGATCGCCAGCCGCAGCCGCGGCACCCCGCGCGTCGCCAACCGCCTGCTCAAGCGCGTGCGCGACTACGCGCAGGTGCGCTTCGGCGGCGTCGTCACGGCCGACGCGGCCGACGCGGCGCTCGCGCTGCTGGAGATCGACGAGCTCGGCCTCGACCGCCTCGACCGCGAGCTGCTGCGCTGCATCTGCGGCAAGTTCGAGGGCGGGCCGGTCGGCCTGTCGACGCTCGCCGCGAGCGTCGGCGAGGAGCAGGACACGATCGAGGACGTCTACGAGCCCTACCTGCTGCAGTGCGGCCTGCTCAAGCGCACGCCGCGCGGGCGCGCCGCGACGCGGCGGGCCTACGAGCACCTCGGGCTCAAGGCGCCTGCCGCCGATGCCGACAGCCTGTTCTAAGGTAACCGAGCGCGACGCAGGAGCGCTTCATCTGGCATTTACAAGCGCTTCATTACGCTTAGCGCCCACCTATGGCCCATCTCTTCATCTGCCCCAGCTGCGGCAACCGTAGCGCCGAGAGCGATCGCACGGCCGGTTTCACCCGCCAGGCGAAGGGCTGCTCGAAATGCGGCTTCGGCTTTCTCTTCGAACTGCTCGACGACTACTACCCGGCGCCCAACGCGGCGTTCTTCGTCTGCGACCAGAAGGGTCGCGTCATCGGCTGCGGCCGCGGCTCGTTCGAGCTCACCGGCCTCGACGACGAGCGCGTCATCGGCCGCGACGTCAACGAGGTCCTCGGTCTGCAGTTCGAGAGCGGCGACGATCACGTCAACACCGTCCTGGAGTGGGGCGTGCGGGCGCTCGGCAAGCCCGTGCAGGTCAACGCCGAGGGCGACCTGCCCGCGACGGCGACGGCGGACCTCTTTCCCGCATACGACGACGACGGCGGCCTGCTGCTCGTGCTGACCCCGGCCAAGTAGGCTGACACGAGGCTCGCCGTGACCGATCGCCGCCGCAATCTCTTCGTCCTCCTGCTCGTCCTCGGTCTGCTGATCGCGTCGGCGGTCGTCATCGCGACGAAGCCGACGAAGCAGGGGCTCGACCTGCAGGGCGGCGTCGAGCTCATCTACGAGGCCAAGCCGACGAAGACGACGCCCGTCACGCCGGAGGCGATCGACCGCGCGATCGACGTCATGCGCGACCGCATCGACCAGATCGGCGTTGCGGAGCCCGAGATCCAGCGCACCGGCGAGAACCAGATCTCCGTCGCGCTACCCGACGTCAAGAACCTTGCCCAGGCGATCAAGCAGGTCGGCACCGTCGCCCAGCTGAGCTTCTACGACTGGGAGATCAACGTCATCGGGCCCAACGGCCGGCCCGATCCCGAGGACGTCAGCGTCACGGGCGGGCCGAGTGCCGGCAACGTCGGCAGCCCCGGTGCGCTGTCGCTGTACGACGCGGTGCTGCGCGCGAGCAAGCGCCCGGCGAAGATCGAGCCCAACAACTCGCGCGAGGAGAGCCTCTTCTACGCGGTCGACCCGAAGACCAAGACGGTCTACGGCGAGGGCACGGGCAGCTCCAAGCGCTACGGCTCGGCGACGACGGCCGACGCGCGCCTGACGGCGCCCGCGCCGCTGCGCGACAAGGTGAAGATCTACGAGGTCCGGCCGAATACGGTCATCGTCCGCGCCGAGAAGCCGCCCAAGGCCAAGGAGAAGAGCGACCAGTGGTTCGTCCTGCAGGACGACGTCGCTCTGCAGGGCAAGGACATCAAGGATCCCAAGCAGTCCTTCGACAACGGCACCGGCGGCACCGGCAACCCGAACGTCACGTTCAACTTCACCGACAAGGGCCAGAGGATCTGGCAGAAGGTCACGCGCGAGATCGCCGACCGCGGCAGTCGCAGCGTCGGCCTGCTGCCGGGCCAGCAGACCGCGTCGGACGCAAACCAGCACTTCGCGATCGTGCTCGACGACGAGCTCATCTCGACGCCGTACATCGACTTTCGCAAGAACGCCGACGGCATCGACGGGCGCAACGGCTCGGAGATCTCCGGCGGCTTCACGATCGCCTCGGCGCAGGAGCTCACGAACCTCCTGAAGACCGGCGCGCTGCCGCTGAAGCTCAAGCTCATCGCCAGCTCGCAGGTGTCGGCGACGCTCGGCCAGGAGGCGCTGAACCAGGGGCTGGTCGCCGGCGTCGCCGGCTTCGTCGTCGTCGCGCTGTTCCTGCTGCTCTTCTACCGCGTGCTCGGCGTCATCGCGGTCGTCGCGCTGGGGATCTACGCGCTGTACTTCTTCGCGCTGATCAAGCTCATCCCCGTCGTGCTGACGCTGCCGGGCATCGCCGGGCTGATCCTGACGCTGGGGGTGGCCGCCGACGCGAACATCGTGATCTTCGAGCGCGTCAAGGAGGAGATCCGCGGCGGGCGCTCGGTCCTCGC
>JAWVGK010000249.1:0-3647 GCA_033855155.1 Solirubrobacteraceae bacterium
GTGTCGCTGCCTGCCGAGGTGACCACCCGCGTTCTGGGGACCGTGCCCGCCGCCTTCCACGGAAGCGTGAACGACGTGCTGCTGTGCGCGCTCGCCCTGGCGATCCGGCCGTCCGAGCACGACGGCTCGGGAGTCGTGATCGACCTCGAGGGTCACGGCCGCGAGGCCGACGCTGTCGGTGACGTCGACCTGACGCGGACCGTCGGCTGGTTCACGAACATCGCGCCGGTCGCACTGGATCCGGGCCCGGTGACGTGGGACGCGTTCCTCAGGGGCGGTCCGCCGATGTGCGAGGCGCTCAAGCGGGTCAAGGAGCAGCTGGCCGGCGTGCCGGGGGGCGGCCTGGGCTACGGCCTGCTGCGCTGGCTGAACCCGCAGGCGGCACCCGAGCTGCGAGCCGCGCGCGAGCCCGAGATCCTGTTCAACTACCTCGGGCGCTTCAGCGCCGGCGACGGCAGCGAGACCGCCGCGTGGGAGATGGCGCCGGAGACGCCGTCGCTCGGGGAGCGCGCCGATCCGAGCGCCCCCGCCGGCTACGCGCTGGAGATCAACGCTAGCGTCAGCGACGGGCGCGCCGGCCCGCAGCTGACCGCGGAGCTCTCCTGGCCGGACGGGGTTCTCGCCGAAGCCGAGGCTCGCGCGATCGGCGAGCGCTGGACGGCCGCGCTGAGCGCCCTGGCCGAGCACGCCCCGGCGCCCGGGCTGTGGGGCCATTCCCCGTCGGACTTCCCGCTGGTGGACGTTCGCCAAGAGGACGTCGACGTGCTTCAGGAGCGCGTCGCTGGCCTCGCCGACGTCTGGTCGCTCACGCCGCTGCAGCACGGGATGTACTTCCACTCCCGCTACCACGACCACACCGCGGCCGATCCCGACGGCTACATCGTCCAATACGTGGTCGACCTCGAGGGCGACGTCGAGCGGGCGCGCCTGCAGGAGGCCGTCCAGGCGCTCGTCGCCCGCCACGCGACGCTGCGCGCCGCCTTCCACGAGAGCGACGACGGCCGGATCCTGCAATCCGTCGCCCGCAGCGTCGACGTGCCGCTGCGCTGGGTGGAGGTCACCGCGACGGGCATCGCCGCGCAGCGCGACGAGATCGCCGACGTCACCGCGAGCGAGCGCGCCGCGCCGCTGGCTCTCGACGCGGCCCCGCTGCTGCGGGTCGCCTGCGTCCGCTGTGGCCCGGGCGAGCACGCGCTCGTCCTCACGATCCACCACCTCGTCGCCGACGGCTGGTCGATCCCGATCCTCTTCGACGACCTCGTCGCGCTGTATCGCGCCCGGGGAAGCGCGCGCGACCTGAGCCCGATCTCCTCCTACCGGGAGTACCTGCGCTGGCTGGCGGACCGCGACCGCGCGGCGACGCGCGCCGTGTGGGAACGGGCCCTGTCGGGGGTCGGCGAGCCCACGTTGCTCGGCGCGGTGGGCGCCGACGCCGCGCCGGCGCCGCCCCGCGCGCTCGAGCACGCCGTCGCGGCAGCGGACACCGCGGCGATCGCGGCGCTGGCGCGCGCGCGCGGCCTGACGATGAACACCGTCGTGCAGGGTGCCTGGGCGCTGGCGGTCGGCGTCGTCACGGGTCGTGACGACGTGGTGTTCGGTGCCGCGGTCTCGGGCCGCGACGCCGGCGTGACCGGCATCGACGAGCAGGTCGGGCTGTTCATCAACACCGTGCCCGTGCGCGTCCGGTGGTCGCCGAGCGAGACGATCGCCGAGGTCCTCGCTCGCCACCAGCAGGAGCAGTCGGAGCTGCTCGGCCACCAGTACCTGGGCGTGTCGGAGATCAAGAGCATGATCGGCGCGGGCGAGCTCTTCGACGCGCTGTTCGTCTTCGAGAACTTCCCGGTCGGAGCCGGCACCGTCGGCGGCGATGACGAGCTCCGCATCGCCGGAGTCCGCGAGTCGCTGGAGGCACGAACGCACTTCGCCGCCTCGCTGCAGGCCTTCCCCGGCGACGAGCTGTCGCTGCGGTTGCAATACGACGACCGGCGCGTGGACGACGACCGCGCCGAGCGGCTGCTGGAGACGCTGCTGTCGATCCTCGACCAGGCGGTGATCGACGCCGAGCGCCTCGTCGGCCGCCTGGAGACCACCGTGCCCGCGGAGCGAGGCGTGCTCGAGGGTTGGTGGGGGGCGTCGGCGCGGGGGTGTTCGGAGTTGTCGGTGGCTGATGTGTTGGAGGTGCGGGCTGGTCGGTCGCCGGATGCGGTGGCGTTGGTGTGTGGTGCTGAGCGGTGGTCGTTTGGGGAGTTGGATGGTCGGGTGAATCGTTTGGCGCGGTTGTTGTTGGCGCGTGGTGCGGGTCCGGAGCGGGTGGTGGGGTTGGCGTTGTCGCGTGGGTTGGAGATGTTGGCGGCGCTGTTTGCGGTGCTGAAGTGCGGGGCGGCGTATTTGCCGTTGGATCTGGACTATCCGGCTGAGCGGTTGGCGGTGATGGTCGCTGAGGCGTCGCCGGTGTGTGTGCTGGCGACGTTGGGGTCTGCGTCGGTGTTGGCGGCCGATGCTGGTGTGGTGTTGCTTGACGATCGGGATGTGCTGGTGGAGTTGGCGGCGTTGTCGGCTGATGGGTTGGCTGATGTGGAGCGTCCGGGGTTCGTGGTCGGGTTGCCGGGGCGGTTGGAGCATCCGGCGTATGTGATCTTCACGTCGGGGTCGACGGGTCGTCCGAAGGGTGTCGTGACGCCTTATCGCGGTCTGACGAACATGCTGCTCAATCATCGTGAGGCGATCTTCGGTCCGGTCGTGCAGCGCGCTGGTGGGCGGCGGTTGCGGGTCGCGCACACGGTGTCGTTTTCGTTTGACATGTCGTGGGAGGAGCTGTTGTGGCTCGTCGAGGGCCATGAGGTGCATGTCTGTGATGAGGAGCTGCGTCGTGACGCGCAGCGCCTCGTGGCGTATTGCGATCGTCATGAGATCGACGTCGTCAACGTCACACCGACCTACGCACGGTCGCTGCTCGACGAAGGCCTGCTGGATGACGCTGAGGACGCGCGCCGTCCGTTGCTGGTGTTGCTGGGCGGCGAGGCGGTCTCCCAAGCCGTCTGGGAGCAGTTGCGTGAGTGCGATGGGGTGTTGGGCTACAACCTCTACGGTCCGACGGAGTACACGATCAACACGCTCGGCGCGGGCACCGAGGACAGCGCGACGCCGATCGTCGGGCGCGCGATCTTCAACACTCGCGCCTACGCGTTGGACAGCGCACTGCGCCCCGTTTCCCCCGGAACACCCGGTGAGCTGTACATCGCCGGCGTCGGCTTGGCACGCGGCTATCACGAGCAGCCCGCACTGACCGCCGAGCGCTTCGTCGCCGACCCCCACGCCCCACAACCCGGTACGCGGATGTATCGCACCGGCGACCTCGTACGCCAGCGACCCGACGGCAACTTCGACTTCCTCGGACGCAGCGACGACCAGGTCAAGATCCGTGGCTACCGCATCGAGCCCGCCGAGATCGCCAACGCGATCGAGCAGCATCCGCAGGTCGCGCAGGCTGCGGTGATCGTCGACGAGCATGCGCCCGTCTACGTCAAGCGCCTGATCGCCTACCTCGTCCCAACCGACAGCGATGTGGATCGCGCCAGGCTGACTGGCAGTGTGCGTGACGCGCTCAAAGACCAGCTGCCCGCCTACATGATCCCCGCCGCGCTGAT
>JAWVGK010000250.1:0-2512 GCA_033855155.1 Solirubrobacteraceae bacterium
AGCAGGGCCAGGCTGAGGGCCGATCCGAGCACCGGGCGGATCTCGCCGAAGCCCGCCGCGAGGCCGCCCTCGAAGAGGATCAGCGCGAGCGCCACGACGCCGACCGTCTGGGCGAGCTGCTCGTCGCCGGGACTGTCGCCGAACAGGATCCATCCGAGGCCGTCGGAGCCGATCAGCATCCCGACGCCGAGGAACAGCACGAGGCCGGGGATGCGCAGCCGGCCGGCGAGCAGCGACGCCGCGAGGCCGAGCGCGAGCAGCGCGCCCGCGATCAGGATCAGTTCGCCCGCATGCATCGCGGGATCTTGCTACAGCCAGCCGGCGCGCCGCAGCACGCGGTACAGCACGAGCCCGCACAGCAGCATCGCGCCGAGCGCGAGCGGGTAGCCCAGGCGCCACGACAGCTCGGGCATGTGCTTGAAGTTCATGCCCCAGATGCTCGCCATGAAGGTCGGCACGGCGATGATCGCCGCCCAGCCGGAGATCTGGCGCACGACCTCGTTCTGCTGCAGGCCGATGACCGCGAGGTTGGCCTGGAAGATGCTCGTGAGGACGTCGCGCTGGGTCGTGACCTCCTCCTCGATGCGGCGGACGTGGTCCTCGACGTCGCGCAGGTGGTTGCGCAGGACCTTCGGCACCCCCTCGCGCGAGCGCGAGGCGAGCACGTCGAGCGCGGTCATCAGCGGGTGCACCGCGCGGTAGAACTCCGCCAGCTCGCGGCGCAGCGCGTAGATGCGCCGCGTCTGGTCGCCGGTGCCCTCGAAGACGACCTCCTCGACCTCCTCGACGTCGTTCTCGATCCCTTCGACGACGGGCTGGTAGTCGTCGACGACCTTGTCCATGACCGCCCACACCGCGGCGGCGGGGCCGAGGCGCAGCAGCTCGGGGTGCTGCTCGAGGCGCTCGCGCGCCGAGCGCAGCTCGCTGGCGGCGCCGTGGCGCACGACGATGACATAGCCGGTCCCCGTGAAGACGTGCACCTCGCCGAACTCGACCTCTTCGCTGGCGTCGATGTAGCGCGCCGTGTGCAGGACGAGGAAGTAGCCGCGGTCGTAGTCCTCGATCTTCGGGCGCTGGTGGGCGTGCATCGCGTCCTCGACCGCGAGCGGCGGCAGGTCGAAGCGGCTGGCGACGTCGAGCAGCTCCTCGGGGGAGGGGTCGTGCAGGCCGAGCCAGACGAAGCCTTCGTCGTCGCCGCGCAGGGCGGCCGCCTCGTCGACCGGCAGCGGCGCGTCGTTCTGGCGGCAGCCGTCCTTGTAGTGCGCGCAGTCGACGAGCATCAGCGCGTCCCTCGTGCGGCCGACGTTCGCGACGGGCGTACCGCTGAGCTCGGCGAGCGGAAGCTCGTGTTCGGGCGCAGGCCGAAGCGCAGCACGCGGCGCACGACGGACAGCGACGCGCGCTCGTTGCCACCGGGCGTGATCAGGCCGGAGTCCCACGAGACGCTCGGCGGCCCGGCGTTCCAGTGGTAGATGTAGATCGCCTTGACGCGCGGGTTGCGCGGCAGGACGCGGTCGAAGAGGTAGCGCGTGACCTCGGTCGCATGGCGCGCGCCCTCGGGGATGTCGGTCGTGCTGGCGTTGTCGCGGCGCACGAGGCCGCCGGTCTCGGTCAGCCAGACGTCTGCGCCGGGCAGCGCGCGCAGCAGCCCGCGCAGGCGTGCCATGTGGAAGCGGTTGGCCTCGACGTAGTTGTGCACCCCCCACGTCTTCGGCGTGTAGCCGAGCTTGCGGCAAAACGCGCGGACGTAGCCGACGGCGTTGGGCATGTCGAGGATCTCGGCCGCGAGGATCTTGCACGAGGGGCACTCGCGGCGCATGGCGCGGTAGTACCCGGCGACGAGCGTCGGGCGATGGCAGACCGGCTCGCCGCAGTGGTTGGCCTCGTTCCAGGTCGCGAACGTCTTGACCCAGGGATAGCGCCGGCGCAGCTTGCGGAACTCCACGCGCAGGCGGTCGGGGCGGGGCACGGCGTGGCGCTGCGTGCGCGAGTGCCCGAAGGAGATCAGCGGCTGGACGCCGAGCGCCTTCGCGCCGGCGAGCCAGCGGTCGAGCTCCTGCACCTGCCAGGCGCTCGCCATCGCGTCCCAGCCGATCGCCAGGCGCGCATGCCGGAGGCCGAGCGCGGCGAAGCGCGCGTCGGCGAACATGTCGGGCTTCTGGTCGGCGATCCCGACCTGCACGCCGCCCGGCAGCAGCGCCGCGGGTGGCACCGGGAAGGGCGCGAGGACGACCGGGCTCGGGGGCAGCGACGGCTCGGGCGGCTCCGCCGGCGCCTCGGCCGGGGCGGGTGCCTCGGCCGGCGCGGGCGCCTCGGGCGGCGCGGGCGCGGGTGCCTCGCCGGGCCCCTGGCTCGGCGCCGCGGCGGGCAGCGCGAGCAGCGCGGCGAGGACCACGAGCGCGGCGACGCGGCGCGCTCGGGTCGCCATGGCGAGTCAGCCGCCCGTCAGGACGGTGTCGCCCGGCGTCCACGGCGGGGCGCAGCAGCACAGCAGCCGCAGCGGCTCGTCGCC
>JAWVGK010000251.1:0-6991 GCA_033855155.1 Solirubrobacteraceae bacterium
GCTCGCGCTCGCGCTCGGCGCCGTGCTCGCCGCGCTCGGCGTCGCGACCAGGCCGGCGGCGCTGGCGATGTTCGTCTGCGGCGCGTTCGTCGTCGCGAGCGTCGGCCAGGAGTTCTGGCGCGGCGTCGGGGTGCGGCGCGCGATAACCGGCGAGCGGCCGCTCGGCGCGCTGATCTCGCTCGTCGCGCGCAACCGGCGGCGCTACGGCGGCTATCTCGTGCACGTCGGGATGGCGGTGTTGTTCGTCGGCGTCGCGGCGTCGACGGCCTTCAACGACGTGCGCGACGTGCGCATGACCGAGGGGCAGCGCGCGCAGGTCGGCGGCTACGCCTTCCACTACGTCAAGGCGACCTCGCACATCACCGCGACGAGGAGCGGCAGCCTCGAGAAGATCTCGTTCGGGTCGATCGTCGAGGTCAGCCGCGACGGCAGGCTCGTCACGACGCTGCGCCCGGAGCGCAGCTACTTCCCGTCGCGCGACCCGTCGCTGGGGCCGATCGGACGCTTCTTCGAAGGCGAGGCGACGAGCGAGGTCGGCCTCAGCGCCGGCCTGCGCCAGGACCTGTGGACGGCGATGACGCCCGACAAGGCGGCGCTGGCGCCGCAGATCGCGCGGGGCGACAAGGTCTTCTCGGCGATCGGCGGCAAGCTGGCGCCCGACGTCGAGGCGGGGCTGCAGGCCGAGGCGCTGCGCGGCCTCGCCAAGCGCTACGTCAGCGACCCGCCGGCCGCGACGTTCCGGATCATCACGTCGCCGCTCGTGACGTGGATCTGGCTCGGCGCGATCATCGTCTTCCTCGGCGGGCTGATCGCGATGTGGCCCGGGGAGCGCGACGCGCTGCGCCGGCGCGCGCAGGCGCGCTACGCCGCGCGCGTCGCGCAGGAGCTCGGCCGCGCCCCGCGCGGAGCGCAGACGGTCGCCGCCACCGGCGGCTCGCCGGACACGTCGTAGTGGACATCGTCCCGGCGCTCGTCATCGTCGTCGTGATCGCCGGCCTGGCGCTCGTCCTGGCGGCGCCGCTGCGCGGTCGCGGGGAGGACGTGCGCGACGACCGCGCCGATCGCCTCGAGGAGCTCGAGGCGCGCAAGCAGGCCAAGTACCGCGAGATCCGCGACGCCGAGATGGACTTCAAGACCGGCAAGCTGTCCGACGAGGACCACCGGGCGCTGGACCGCCAGCTGCGCGCCGAGGCGATGGACGTCCTGCGGGCGATCGACGAGCAGCGCTGACGCTGCGGGGCGGCGCGGGCCTGTACCCTCACCGCATGGTGAACATCCTGTCCATCGTCCAGGTGGGGCTGGCGGTCGTCGTGATCTTCCTGGTCCTCATGCACTCTGGCAAGGACGCGGGCCTGTCGGGCGCCTTCGGCGTCGGGTCGGGCTCCGGCCCGTTCGGGGGTGGCTCGCTCGTCGAGCGCAACCTCAACCGCTGGACCGTCGGCTTCGCGATCGCGTTCTTCGTGAACACGATCATCCTGCTGAAGCTATAGCGCGCGGGGCGAGGCTGGCTTACGGGCTGACTCGGCGCGACGTGCCGCGGCCCAACGCGTCTAGCTGCGGGAGCGCTGGGCGGGCCGCGGCCGTGGAGACGACCCGCCACGCCCTTCCTCGATGCCGATCGAGGTCGACGGCGGCTTGATCTGGTCGGGTGGGAGCGGCTTGGGAGCCATTCGCCGTCAGTGTACCGCCAGCGCGATGAGCCACGACAGCGTCTGAGCGACCATCAGCACGCCGAGCGCGCCAGACAGCCACGACATCACGCGGACCTTGTCCGCGTTCTCCTCTCGCAGCGCCTGATAGCCGTAGCCGGCCGCTGCCAGCCAACCCAAGGTGTCGGCTGGCGCCTCTTCGGCCGCCTGCTCGTACAACTCGCTGTAGAGATCACGCGCGTCCACAGCGAACTTCAGTTGCCACGGAGCAAGCAACACGGCCGCTACGACGAGTCCGACGACCAGCGCCGTCAACGCGACGGATCCCCACGCTTGCACGTCCTGCGCGCGAAATAGTGGTCGCACCCAAGAACGAGGCCACCAGCGCGTGCGCGGCGAGCAGCGTTCCGGTCCGCTGCCTGATGCCGCTCACCAGTGCGTCCTGGTCGGCGAGTGCGTGACGACCTGCCTCGTACGTGATCTCCTCGAGCGCTCTCACTGGCCCCAACGGTGGTACCGACCCCAGACGTGAGATCCTGCGCCGTCAGTCGCCCGTCGTCGCTCCCGTGACGCGAAATCCGCGCGCTCGCAGCGCGGGGCAGACGACGCCGTGCGCGAAGCGGCGGCCGTAGAACTCGCCCTCGGTCACGAGCCGCTGCTCGCTCGTCAGCGCCTCGGTCGCGTCGAGCAGGCGCAGGACGGAGTCGGTGAAGCGCACGTCGCGCAGCGGCCGCGAGATGCGGCCGTCCTCGATCAGGAACGTGCCGTCGCGCGTCATGCCGGTCAGCAGCGTCTCCTTCTCGCGCACCGCGTTGACGTACCACAGGCGTGTGACGTAGATGCCGCGCTCGATCGGCGCCGCGAGCTGCGCGACGTCGGCCGCGTCCCCGCCGCGCAGGACGAGGTTCGTCGGCACCGGTCCCCACGGCGAGCCGCCGGTCTGCAGCGCATGGCCGGTGGAGCGGGCGCCGTCGCCGGCGACGGCCGCCGAGCGCAGGTCGTGGACGACGCCCCTCGCGACGCCGTCCTCGATCAGCACGACCGGCGTCTTGGGCACGCCCTCCATGTCGAACGAGCGCGACAGCGCACGCGCGGAGCACGGCTCGTCGCGCAGGTCGACCGCGGGCGCGGCGATGCGCGTGCCGATGCGGCCGGCGAGCGCGCCGCGGCCCTCCGCGTGCGCGAGGCCGTTGTGGGCGAGGTCGCCGAGGAACTCCAGCAGCTGCCCGACGGCCTCGGGCTCGAGCACGACCGGGTAGGAGCCCGGCCCGAGCTCGGCGAGCGGCTCGGGCGACACCTTCGCCGCCGCCCGCCGCGCGACGGCCTCGGGATCGATCGCCGACGCGGCCACGGCGGTGCCGACGCCGTAGCCGCTGCGCCCGTCGCGGTCGCGACAGACGACCTTGAGGAAGGCGTCGCTGACGCGATCGTCGAGGCGTAGCCCCGTGCTCGCGGCGATCGCGGTGCGCACGTCGCCGGCCGTCCAGACGCCGAACGCCTCGAGGCCGTGCTCGGCGGCGACCGCGAAAGCGGCGGCGAGCGCCTTCGCGGCGACCCGCGGGTCCAGCTGGGCGGTCCGCTCGTCGAAGCCGTCGTGGTGCGGCGCCGTCGCCGGCTGCGCGAGACCGGGATGCAAGCCGTGGCCGCCGGCCGCCGCGGCGCGGGCGGCGGTCGCCGCGCGCGCGGCCGCGTCGCGCAGCGCGCCGTCGTCGAGGCGATTGGTCGAGGCGATCGCGGTGTGCCCGTCGCATAGGCAGAGGATCTCGACCGTCGTGTCGTCGACCGACGTGGCCTGCGTCGGCGCCGAGCGCGCGTAGCGCGACATCAGCGAGCGCTCGCGCACGACGGTCACCTGGACGTCGCCCTCTCCGGCGAGAGCCAGCGCCCGCTCGGCGACGTCGAGCGGGCGCTCCGTCATGCGACGCCGACCTCGACGTCGCGAAAGCGCGCCGGCGCCGCGCCGTGCGAGACGCGCATGAGCTGCCCGGGCTCGCCCTTTCCGCAGTTGCCGAGGCCGCGCAGACGCCACTCCGACGCCGAGCAGATCGCATCCAGGCTGCCCCAGAAGCGCGGCGTGACGCCGGCGTAGGAGGCGTTGCGCAGCAGCCTGCCGAGCTCGCCGCCGCGGATCTCGCGGGCGACCTCTGTGCCGAACTGAAACTGCAGCCGGCGGTCGTCGATCGACCAAGAGCGGTTGGTCTCGAGGTACAGCCCCTCGCCGGTGTCGGCGATCAGGTCGTCGAGCGTGCCGGCGGCACCCGGCTCGATCGAGACGTTCGTCATCCGCACGATCGGCTGGCGCGCGAAGCCGTCGGCGCGCGCGCAGCCGCCGGAGCGCTCGAGCCCGATCTGGGCCGCCGACTGGCGATCGGACAGCGCGGCGCGCAGGACGCCGGCCTCGATCAGCGGCGTGCGCGCCGCGGCGACGCCCTCGTCGTCCCAGCCGAACGAGCCCAGCCCGCCGGCGAGCGTCGCGTCGGCGGTGATGTACAGCTGCTCGGAGCCGTAGCGCAGCGCGCCGAGGTCGGCGGCCGAGACCCAGCTCGTGCCCGCGTAGGCGGCCTCGCCGAGCAGCATGCGGTCGAGCTCGAGCGCGTGGCCGATCGACTCGTGGATCTGCAGCGCGAGCTGGTCGCCGTCGAGCACGATCGTCGAACGGCCGGCGGGACAGACCGGCGCGGTCAGCAGCTCGATCGCCTCCGCGCCGACGCGCGGCGCGTGCTCCACGAGCTCGAGCGCGAGCACGTGCTCCCATCCCGCGCACGCGCCCGACCCACCGTGCGAGCTCGGGTACGAGCGCACCTGCAGCTCGTCGCCGGCGACGGCGATCACCGACAGCGACGCGCCGCACTCGACGCGCTCCTGTGTGCAGGCGGCGCCCTCCGTCGACGCGAACGCCGACCGCACGCGCCGGCTCGCGCACTCGGCCTCGCTGCGCACGATGCGCGGGTCGGCGCCGAACGCGGCCTGCGCGGCGAACAGCAGCTCAAGCTTGTCCTCCAGCGACACGGCCAGCGGATCCTGCTCGTAGCCGCAGCACCAGTGGCCGCGGGCGGGCTGCACCGCCGCGAGCGGGCCGGCGGGGGCGGACGGCTGGCTCTCGGCGATCGCCAGCGCGCGCGCCAGCGCCTCCTCGACGGCTGCGGCCGTCAGCTCGCGCGTGGCGGCGAACCCCCAGCCGCCGCCGGCGCGCACGCGCACGCCGATGCCGGCGACGCTGTCGGAGTCGACGTGGTCGACGTGGCCGTTGCGCACGAGCACGTCCTCGGAGTCGGTTGCGACGTGGCGCGCCTCGGCGTAGGAGCAGCGCGACGGCGCGGCGGCGATCGCCTCCGTCAGCAGGTGCAGGATGCCGTCTGAGGGGGCGTGGTCGGTCATCGGCGCAGGAGTAGTGCCTGCTACCCGGCGGCCGTGGGAATCAGCCCGCGGCGGCGTACAGGGCGCGCAGCTCATCGCGGTCGGCGCGCGGCGGCGTGAGATCGAGCTCGGCACGGGCGGCGGCGACGTCCGCGCAGTCGTCGAGCTGGCGCTCGTCGACGCCGAGGTCGCGCAGGCTCGACGCGCCCGCGCGCGCGGCGAGGTCGCGCGCGAGCGCGGCCAGCGCTCCCACCTGCGCCGCGCCGCGGCGCTCGAGCGCCGGCAGGGTGTGCGGCAGCATCGCCGCGTTCGCCTGTCCGTGGCCGACGCCGGCGACGCGCGCGAGCGCCTGCGAGAGCACGTGGTGCAGGCCGTAGCCGCAGCCGTCGATCGCGTAGCCCGACAGCAGCGCGCCGAGCGCGAGCGTCGCGCGGTCGGGCTCGTCGTTCTCGTAGGCCAGGCCGATCAGGCGCGCCGCCTCGCGGCCGGCGAGCGCCGGAACGGGCGTCGCGCGCACCGTCGCCGGCCCCTCGGCCGCATGGCCGAGCGCGTTCGCGGCGCTGGCGGCGAGCTCGCGCGCCGGCTGCGAGGCGCTGAGCGCGGGGTCGTTGACGACGATCGCCGGGCGCACGGCGGGCAGCCGCGCGTCGGCGCCCGCGGCGCGGCGGTGCACGGCGGTCATCTCCGCGGCGCTGAGCGTCGTCGGGACGGCGGCCACGCGTGCGCGCTCGTCGGGCGGCCGCGTGGCGGCCAGCGCCTTGGCGACATCGATCACGCGCCCGCCGCCGAGCGCGACGAGCAGCGTCGCCGCGCCGTCGATCTCACCGAGCAGCTCGCCCGCGAGCTCGTCCACGCGGCCGGGCGCCACGTCGTGCACGGCCGCCGCGCGCGCGACGAGCTCGGGGGCCAGCTTTCGCGCGCGGGCGGTCGTCAGCAGGACGAAGTCGCCGGCGAGCGCGGGCAGGGCGCGGCCGAGAGCGCCGTCGCCGAAGTGGATCGTGCGCTCCCCGTCCTGCCAGGTGAAGGTCCGCGGCGTGATGGTCCGCATCTCAGCAGACCGGGGGAGGGTGGACGAGGTTGTGGGTCGCCTGGCGCCCGAAACCCCATCCACCCCCCGGCTCAGCAGCGCGCGGCGGCCCGGGGCCGGCGCAGGAGCGCGCGCACCCGCGTGTGCCACGACGCGCGCTCGCGCTGTGCCCTTAGGATCCCGCGCGCGCGAAGGCGCAGGAGCGCGACGATCTCGGTCGTCGGGGCGAACGGGTCAGCGACGACGCTGCCGTCGCCGAGGTCCAGCGCGGCGCGCGCGACGCCGTCGACCTCGGCGAGCAGGGCCGGGCCGCGCAGCTCCGGGCGGCTGTCGAGGATCGCGAGGCCGGCGAGCGTGCGGACGTCCTCGTCGAGCGAGTGGCGGATGACGATGCTGTTGCTGGGATGCATGGTGGCCTTCCTCTGTCTCGTGCTGCGACAGGACCCACTCTCACATCGTCCTGCCATGAGCACAAACGACATTCGTACGTAGCTGCGATAAGGTGCGCTAATGCTCGACGTCAAGCGACTGCGGGTGCTGCGCGAGGTCGCCGCGCAGGGCTCCTTCTCCGCCGCGGCCGAGTCGCTGGCGTACACGCAGTCGGCGGTCTCGCAGCAGATCGCGGCGCTCGAGCGCGAGGCCGGAGCGGTGCTCGTCCAGCGCAGCGCGCGCGGAGTGCGGTTGACCGAGGCGGGCGAAGCGGTCGTCCGCCACGCCGAGGCGATCCTCGCGCGCCTCGCCGAGGCCGAGGCTGAGCTCGAGGCGATCGCCGGCCTGCGCGGCGGCCGGCTGCGGCTGGCCGCGTTCGAATCGGCGGCCTCCTCGATCATGCCGCTGGCCATCGCCGCGTTCTCGCAGCGCCATCCAGCCGTGGAGCTCTCGATGACGCTGCTCGAGCCCGAGGACTCGCTGCCGATGCTGCGCGCCGGCGAGCTCGACCTGGCGATCACCGTCGAGT
>JAWVGK010000252.1:0-17758 GCA_033855155.1 Solirubrobacteraceae bacterium
CGACCGGCGATCGGGCTGACGAGCAGCATCATCACCGTCGAGGGCAGCAGGAACAGCCCGGCCTGCGTGACCGACGCGTGAAAGCCGTAGCCGGCGGAGGACGGCGCCGCGGTGAACTGCGGGATCAGCACGAACGAGCTGAACATCCCGGCTCCGATCAAAAACGCCGCGGCGTTGACGGTCCAGACGCCGCGCACGCGCATCATCCCCATGTCGACGAGCGGCTCGGCGGTCCGCTGCTCGTTGCGGATCCACAACGGCAGCAGCACCAGGGCCGCGACGAACAGCGCCACCACGCGCGGATCCGTCCAGCCCCAGGTCGCGCCCTGGCTGACGGCGACGAGCAGGCAGATGAGCCAGCCCGACAGCAGGGCGGCGCCGAGCCAGTTCACGCGCCCGGGCGCCTTGATCGGCGACTCCGGCACGAAGAACACCGTCCCGATCGTCGTCACGACGACGAGCATCAGCGGAAACCAGAACAGCCAGTGATACGACAGCGCGTCGACGATCGGGCCCGCGAGCACGATCCCGAGGCCGGCGCCGACGCCGAGGATCGCGGAGATCAGCGCGATCGCGGTCGCGACGCGCTCGCGCGGGAACTCGTCGCGGATGATGCCGAACGCGAGCGGGAAGATCGCGCCGCCGCCGCCCTGGATCACGCGCGCGACGATCAGCACGTTGATGTCGGTCGCCAGCGCAGCGAGCAGCGTGCCGGCGCCGAGCATCGCCAGCGAGCAGACAAGCGTGCGCTCCTTGCCGAACATGTCGCCGAGGCGCCCGACGATCGGCGTCAGGACCGACGCGCTCAGCAGGTACGCCGTCAGCACCCACGTCGCCGACGTGGCGGAGGCGTGCAGCTCGCGCTGGATCTCGGGCAGCGCCGGCGCGACGAGCGACTGCAGCAGCGCGAACGTCACCGCCGCCAGCGCGAGCGCCGCGAACGTCAGGTTGTAGTGCTGGCGTGGGGGCGGATCGCCGGTGCTAATGTCAGCGGTTGATGTCATCACTCGCTGACAACGCTACCACGGCGCGCCGCCGCCACGATGCCCCGGCCACCCGGCAGGCGCTGCTCGAAGCCGCCGACGCGCTGTTCTACGAGCGCGGCTACGGCGCCGCGACCGTGCGCGACATCGGCGACCGCGCGGGCGTCGACCCGGCCCTGATCGCGCGCTACTTCGGATCGAAGGAGGGCCTGTACCTCGCCACGCTCGAGCGCGAGCCGCGCACGCCGCTGCCGGCCGACCTCACGCGGGCGCTCGAGCACATCCTCAGCCGCTCCGAGCAGCGCGGCATCGGCCCGATCCCGCTGGCGATGGTCAGCCCGACGCACAGCGACGAGCTGCGCGCGCAGGTCTCCCAGATCATCGGCCGGCGTCTCGTCGAGCCGTTCGCGGCCGAGCTGCGCGCACGCGGCGCGGCAGACGTCGAGCTGCGCGCGGAGATCCTCGTCGCGGTCGCGATCGGCGTGTCGCTGACGCGCGCGGGCGGGACGCTGCCGGCGCTCGCGAAGGCGCGGCTGGGCGACGTCGTCGAGCTGCTCGAGACGCTGATCGGCGCGCTCGCGCAGGACGGCTGCTGACGGTGTCCGAGGCGCTCGCCGGCGCGGACCGCGCGCCGGACGCCGATCCCGGCGCGCCGACCGGCCGCGCCCTCGCGACGGTCTTCGGCGCGCTAATGCTCGGCATGTTCCTCGCGGCGCTCGACCAGACGATCGTCTCGACCGCGCTGCCGACGATCGTCGGCGACCTCGGCGGGCTGCAGCACCTGTCGTGGGTCGTCACGTCGTACCTCGTCGCGTCGACCGCCTCGACGCCGCTGTACGGCAAGCTCGGCGACATGTACGGGCGAAAGCCCGTCTTCCTCGCCGCGATCCTGATCTTCCTGACGGGCTCGATGCTGTCGGGCCTCAGCGAGTCGATGGGCCAGCTGATCGCCTTCCGCGCGCTGCAGGGCATGGGCGCCGGCGGGTTGATGGTCGGCGCGCAGGCGATCATCGCCGACATCGTCGCGCCGCGCGAGCGCGGCCGCTACATGGGCCTGATCGGCTCGGTCTTCGCCGTCGCCTCGGTCGCCGGGCCGCTGCTCGGCGGCTTTCTCGTCGAGACGATCTCGTGGCGCTGGATCTTCTACGTCAACATGCCGATCGGCGTCGCCGCGGTGCTCGTCGTCGTGTTCAAGCTGCACCTCGACATGCCGCAGCAGCGCCACCACATCGACGTCCTCGGCGCGGCGCTGCTGACCGCGAGCGTCGTCGCGCTGATCCTGCTGACGACGTGGGGCGGCAGCGAGTACGCCTGGGGCTCGGCCACGATCGTCGGGCTCGGCGCCGCGAGCGTCGCGCTGCTCGCGGCCTTCGTCTGGCAGGAGCGCCGCGCGGCCGAGCCGATCATCCCGCTGAGCCTGTTCGCGTCGCCGGTCTTTCGCGTCGCGACGTCGCTGGGCTTCCTCATCGGCCTGGCGATGTTCGGCGCGATCATCTTCATCCCGCTGTTCCTGCAGCTCGTCTACGGCGTCAGCCCGACGAGCTCGGGCCTGCGGATGCTGCCGCTGATGGCGGGGCTGCTCGCCGCGAGCATCGCGTCGGGCCGCCTGATCAGCCGGATCGGGCGCTACAAGGCGTTCCCGATCGCCGGCACGGCGATCACGGCGATCGGCATGTTCCTGCTGTCGCGCCTGGAGGTCGACACGCCGCCGGGGCTGGCGTCGGTGTACATGCTCGTCGTCGGCGTCGGGATCGGCCTCGTCATGCAGGTCCTCGTGCTCGTCGTGCAGAACGACGCGCCGGCGCGCGACGTCGGCGTCGCGACCGCGACCGCGACGTTCTGTCGCTCGATGGGCGGCTCGCTCGGCGTGGCGCTGCTCGGCGCGATCTTCGCGTCGCGCCTCGCGCACGGGCTGACGACGCTGCCGGGCGACGCGGCGTCACGGCTGACGGGCGGCGTGAACATCTCGCCGGCCGAGCTGCACGCGCTCCCGCTCGCCGTCCGCCACGACTTCCTGCTCGTGTTCGTCGACGCCCTGCAGCCCGTGTTCCTCGTCGGAGCGGCCGTCACGACGCTGACGTTCGCGCTGTCGCTGATGCTGCGCGAGGCGCCGCTGCGCTCGGGGACCCACGCCGCGACCGCCGACGCGGCGGCGGAAGGGGCGCTCGCCGCGACGACCGCGGCCGAGGCGGTCGTCGCCCCGCCGGCCCGGCCCGCCGCTGGGCGGCCGGGTTAGTGCACTAGGGCTCGGGGTCCTGCGGCGTCGCGAAGGCGCCGTCGACGAGCTCGATGCGGTAGCCGTCGGGGTCCTGCACGAAGCAGATCCGGTACTCGTCGCGGCCGCCGGGCGCGTAGGGCGGCTTCTCGTGCTCGATGCCCTGGTCGGCGAGGCGCGCCAGCAGGCCGTCGAGATCCTCGACCTCGAGCGCGACGTGCCCGTAGCCGTCGCCGAGGTCGTAGGCGGCGTCGTGGCCCTCGTTGACGGTCAGCTCGAGCGTGTCGCCGTCGCCGGGCAGGCCGAGGTAGACGTTGTAGGCGCCGGCGAACTGCAGCCGCCCGCGGCGCTCGAAGCCGAGCGCGCCGTAGAACTGCAGCGACGCGTCGATGTCACGGACGCGGACGTTGGTGTGGGCGAAGCGCATGCCTCCCTCCTTCCCCCAAAGCACCGGCGCCGCACCCGAGAACGCTCCCGTCGCCGGCAAGGCGACGGGAGCGTTTCGGGCAGCGCGCCGCGGCCGGTCCCCATCCGGCCGCGGCGTCGGCGCTGGCGCACGCGCGTGCGCCGGTGGCGGTCTCGCGCCTCCCCCGAAGCGCGGTCCGCGAGCTACAAACCGACGGGGTGTCGAACGGTGTAGCCGGCTCCCGAGCGCATGTCGGCCTGCCAGCGCGTGCCGGCGGACGAGCGGCCGCTCGTGTCGAAGCGCAGCCCGGCGACGGTCATGAAGATGTGGCCGCCGTTGGCGTACAGCGTGATCCACTGACCAGGTCCGGCATCGCCCCAGCTCATGAAGCTGCCCGACGGCATCGCGGTCTCGAGCAGTCCCGCGCCGTGCAGCGCGTAGGAGACCGAGCCCGAGCAGTCGTAGCCGGAGTCCTCCCACTTGCCGTGCCCGCCGCCGTAGATGTAGGGCGTCTTGGCGATCTTGTTGCCGGCGGCGATGACGGCCTGGATGACGGGCGGCGCGAGCGCCGGTGCGACCGCGAGGCCGTCGGCGCCGACGGTCGCCGTCATGCCGGGACCGAGCACGAGCGGCGGCGGCTCCTCCGGCGGCAGCGGCGGGGGCGGCGCTGCGTTCTTCGGCATCGCGCCGCCGGTGGCCGATGCCTTGGCGACGGCGCCGCCGTTGACGACGACGTCGCGCAGGACGAGCACGTCGAGGCGCGTCACGATGCCGTCGACGGGGCGCTGCTGGAAGCGCTCGAAGGCGCGCACGGCCTTCGTCGTGCCGGGACCGAACTCGCCGTCGATGCCGGTGCGCACCCCGGCGCGGGTGAGGAAGCTCTGCAGGATCTTGACGTCGTGGCCCTTGGAGCCCTCGCGCAGCGTGCGGTCGCCGAGATGCCGGCTGCTCTTTGCCGCAGCACCCGTCGAGGGTACGAGCAGCATCGCCGCCAGGGACAACATCGAAAGACGCAACAACGACTTCACGCGGGTCTTACCCCTTCTCCTTCGGGTGCCTGCGGGGTTAGCTGACGGGCTCGCGCAGAAAGAGCAGCGCTACGTCATATAGAAACGACGATTCGCCCCCGAGCCGCCGATGCGGCCCAAGTGGTTCCCCCGCTCCCCACCGATGATCGGCGGAGATTCGGCTGGTCAAGACGCGGCTAGCCTAGCGCAGCTTCCGGCGGATTGCACCCCCGCCGTCGATTGTTATGTGCCCGCGCTGGACGGAAGTCCTATGAGAGCACCGCGGCGGCCAGCGCGAGCGCCAGCTCGGCTCGCGAGCGCAGCGATGCCGTGACCACGAACTCGCCCGGCGTGTGCGCCCCGCCGCCGCACGGTCCGAGCCCGTCGACCGTGACGTCGATGACCGGCGCGAGGTAGCTGGCGTCGCTCGCTCCGCCGCGCTGGGCACCGTGGATCGGGCGCCCGAGGCACTTGGCGGCACGCGCCAGCAGCGGCGCCGTCGCGGCGCGCGAGTCCATGCCCGGCCAGCGGCGCAGGAGCTCCGCCTCCAGGCGCACGCCGTCGACCGACGACGGCAGCCCTGCGAGCACCGCGTCGAAGGTCTCGAGGTCGTCGGCGCGCAGGTCGCACAGCAGCTCGCCCGCGGCCGGGACGACGTTGAAGGTCTCGCCGCTGTGCACGACCGTCGGCACCGACGTCAGGTGCGCGGGGCCGTGCGGGTCGTGCAGCGCCGCCACCGACTGCGCCGCGCTGGCGAGCGCGAGCAACGCGTTGGCACCCTTGTCGGGCGCCGCGCCGGAGTGCGCGGAGCGCCCGTGGGCGAGCACGCGCAGCGTTCCCGCCGCCTTGCGCCGCACCACGACGGCCTCGTCGCCGTCCGCCGTCAGCTCGCCGCCCTCGAAGCACAGGCAGGCGTCGTAGCCGGCGAAGCGCCGGGCGTGGACGAAGTCGCCGGCCCGCCACTCCTCGTCGCAGACGAGCAGCAGCGCGACCTCCTCGAAGTCCGCGCTGCGTCGCGCGAGCGCGCGCAGGACTCCTGCCGCGAGGACGTCGCCGCCCTTCATGTCGACCGCGCCCGAGCCGATCAGCGTGTCGCCGTCGCGCTCGAGCGGGCGGTGGTCCTCGTGCGCGTGGACCGTGTCGACGTGGCCGAGCAGCACGATCCGTCCGCGGCCGCTGCCCGGCAGCGTCACGATCAGGTCGTCGGCGTGGCCGGCGGAGGAGCACGGCGGGCGCTCGACGCGCACCCCCGGCGGGACGAGCTCGAGCACGAGCTCGATCGCCGCGTCGGCGCCGGCGACGTCGCCGGAGGGCGACGAGATCGCGACGAGCCGCTCGAGCTCGGCGGGCGCTCGCGCCGCGATCTCGCCGGCGGCCGTCGCGATCCACTCGTCCATGGCGCTGGTTCTACCGGATGCGCGCCGGCGACCGCCCGCATCAGGGCGAACCTCGGCGAGGACGCCGCGCTGCTCCCGGCTACTGCCGGCTTACGACGCGGAAGATGCTGCTGGCGGAGACGAGCGTCTTGCCCGCGGCGTCGATGCCGCGCACGGTCCAGCGGTAGCGCCCCGTGCGGTGCATGCGCCTGCGCACCACCCGCGAGTGCCCGGCGCGCAGCGTCCGCAGGCGCTTGCCGTTGAGGTAGATCCGCCAGTTTGCGACGGCGCCCTGCGTCGCGTCCCAGCGCACGACCGCCTGCCGTCCGACGCGCACAGGCTGTGAGACGCGCAGCAACCAGGCGTCGGGCTCCGCCGGCGCATCGGCGACCGTCGCGCGCCCGGTCTTCGGCTGTAGGCGGGCCGTCGCCGCCATGTTCTGATCGTCGGGGCGGAACGCCGCGAGCACGTCCTGCGGGCTGCGGATGCGCCAGTCGCCCTCGCGGGGGTCGATCGTGTCCATCCAGACGATGACGTTCAGGCGGTCCATGCCCTGGGCCTGCGCCCACATGTCACGCACCCACTCGGCCTTGCTGCCGCCCCGCGTCGCCGAGCCGGTCTCGGCGATCCAGATCGGCTGCGAGCCGAGTTGCGTCAGCCGCTCGTACGCTCGCGCGAAGGTCTCCGTGAACGACCGCCAGCCGCCGAAGTCGGGCTTCGCGGTGCCCCAGTTGTAGCCGTCGACGGCGAGCACGTCGACGTAGTCCTCGCCGGGGTAGTAGCGCTCGAGCTCGTTGTCGGGCGTGATAGGCCAATCCTCGTTGAGCGGCGTGAAGACCCACTTGACGTTGCTCGCGCCCTGGCTGCGGAAGATGTCGACCATGCGCCGCCAGGCCTGCACGTAGAGCTCCGGCGAGTTGCCGTTGACCGTGCCGCTCCACGGATACCAGTTGCCGTTCATCTCGTGCATCGGGCGCAGGTAGACCGGCGCGTGCAGGTCGCGCAGGCCGCGCGCGAACTGGGCGATGTACGCGTCGAACGCCCCGCCGGCGATGCGCGCGAGCGAGTACTTCGGCTGCTCCGCGCCGCCGCCGGGCGCCCACGGCTCCCACGCCACCAGCGGCGAGCGGCCACTCTTGATGACGGCGTTGAAGACGTGCGGCTGGGCCTGCGAGAGCCATGACGCCCCGCCCCAGCTCTGGAACCACGAGACGACGTCGATATGACGCCCGGTGTCGCGCTGGAGCGCGTCGACCTTGAGCGTGTCACCGCCAAACGGGTCGTTCGGCGTATGCACCCCGAAGGCGATTGGTCTCGCGATTGTGACCGCCGGCATGGTGAGCATGCCGAAAATCAGCGCGATGAAAGCAAGCGTTCGTCGCAACAAGGTTGTCTCCCCCGGACAACAGTGACCCTGTCGCGTCCACGACTGGCTCCCCCGGCTGCCCGCGGCGAACTATACCGGCGGCTCGGACGGATTACTTAACGGGTTTCTTAAAGACCGCGAACTTGCAAACGCGCCGCAGCGGCCCGCCGGCGCCGGCGGTGGCGGGTCCGCCGCAGCCGTGCGGCCGCGGCCGCGGCGTCATGGACGTCCGTCCAGATGCCGGGTGCCGCGCTCCCCGGGCGACCGCCCGCAACCGACGACCAGGGTGTGTCCCGGACTCCCCATCCCGGCGGCCTGCTCGCGCTCGCCGTCGCCGCTCTCGTGCTCCTGACGCTACTGCCGGGCGCCGCTGCCGCGCAGGCGCTGCGCTTCGGAGCGTGGACGCCGAACGATCCCTACGACGGCAACACGACGGGCGCCGAGACGCTCGAGAGCCAGACTGGTCGCCACGTCGACATCGTCAACTGGTACCAGAACTGGGGCGGTGGCGACTGGATCTCGACGGTGCAGAACCCCGTCGTCGGCGCCGTCACCAACGGTGGCCGCACGCCGATGCTGACGTGGGAGCCGTGGGCTCCGGGCGGCGGCATCGACCAGCCCCGGTACCGCCTGGCGCGCATCGCCGACGGCTCCTTCGACGCCTACATGTCGACGTTCGCAGTCGCGCTCGCGGCGACCGGCTCACCGGTCTACCTGCGCCCGATGCACGAGTTCAACGGTGACTGGTATCCGTGGGGCGGCACGGTGAACGGCAACTCGGCGGCGCTGTACGTGCGGGCGTGGCGGCACATGGTCGACGTCTTCCGCGGGGCCGGCGCCGACAACGTGCGCTTCGTCTGGTCGCCGAACAACGTCGACGTCCCGGCCAACAACCGGCTCGAGGGCTACTACCCCGGCGACGGGTACGTCGACGTGCTCGCCGTCGACGGCTACAACTGGGGCGCCGGCAAGCCGGAGTTCGGCGGCTGGCAGTCCTTCTCCGAGCTCTTCAAGCCCGCCTACGACCGCCTGCGCAAGCTCGGTCCGCAACCGATCTGGATCGCCGAGGTCGGCACGAGCGCCGACGGCGGCGACAAGGCCGCCTGGATCCGCGACATGTTCGCGCGGGCACGCGGCATGGACCGCCTCGACGCGATCGTGTGGTTCAACGAGAACAAGGAGCGCGACTGGCGCGCCGCGCCGACGCCGCAGATCGCCGCCGCCTTCGCACCCGCCGGCGACGCGTCGCCGGCCGCGGCGTCGCCGGCCGCGTCACGCGTCGCGCGCAAGCTGTCGCCGAAGCTCGCGCTGACGCTCACGCGCGGCGCGCGCGCCGGCGGCCGGGCCAGCATCCGCTGGCGGGCGAGCCATGCGGGCTCGGTCGTGCGGTGGCACGCCTACCTCAACGGCCGCCGCATCCGCGTCGCGAGCCGCACCACCGCGCGCACCGCGAGCACGCGCATCGCGCGCGCCGGCAGCTACCGCTGGCGCATCATCGGCCGCAACGCCGCCGGTCGCGCGATCGTCTCGGCCGGCCGCAGCTTCCGCGTCACGCGCTGAGGCCGCAGCCGCAGCGCGACGTGGTGGGCGTCCGCGCGCATCTCGCGCAGCGCCGCCGGGCCCAGCGAGAAGTCGCGCTGCGGATGTGCGGCGTCGTACCAGACGATCGCCTTGACGCGCGGAAAGCGCTTCGGCGTCGAGGTCATGACGTCGTGGACCCAGGCCGGCGCGGTCTGCGCGTCGCGCGTCGCGGTGCCCATCTCGGTCAGCATGACCGGCTTGCCGTAGCCCTTGACGATCTCGTACGAGGGCCGGAAGACGCGTTCGTAGCTGAGGATGCCGCCCGAGCGCGGATCGGACCAGTTGAAGCCGCTGAGGCCGACCCAGTCGACGTAGTTCGATCCCGGATAGAAGTGGTCCAGGCGCCGCCGTGACGTCGGCGTGCCGGCGGCCAGCGCGTCGATCGAGAACACCCAGCTGACGTTCGTCGCGCCCTCGGAGCGGAAGATCGTGTGGACGTGGCGCCAGGCCGCCCGGAACTGCGCCGGCGTGTTGCCGAAGCCGTTGGCCGCCCACGGATACCAGTCGCCGTTCATCTCGTGCATGAAGCGGATGACCATCGGCTTGCCGTAGGCGCGGGCGTCGCGCGCCCAGCGCTTGATGTAGAGGTCGTGCAGGCCAGCGGCGATCTCGCCGTCGATCCCGCGCCTTTGCGTCCCGGCCGCCGAGCCGTCGGCGTGCACGGCCCACGGCTCCCACGTGATCATCGGCACGGCGCCGCGGGCGGCGACGGCGTTCAGCCACGCGCGACCGAGGAAGCGATCGGGGCCCCACCAGGCCTGGAAGCGGTGCAGGATGCGCAGCCCGGCGCCGGGATAGCGGCGCAGGCTGACCGGATGCGCCGGCGGTCCGGCCACGGACCGGTTGAAGACGCCGAGGTAGATCCCGTTCTTCGGCGGCGTCGACAGCGGCTGGCTGACCCTCGTGATCGTCGGCGGCGCCTGCGTCAGCGGCAGCGGGACGGCGTGCGTGCTCGCGTGCCGGACGAGCGTCGGCGTCTCGCTGCGCGCGTTGACCGGGTTGACGGAGTTCGCCGCCCAGACGGTCATCGTGACGAGCACCGCGGCGGCGATCGCGGGCGCCGCGATCGCGATCCGCAGCGACTGCGTGGCGTCGCGCGGCAGCCCGAGCATGCTGCCGGGCGTCGCGAGCGCCGCCGCCAGCACGCAGGCCCACAGCACGACGGCCCACGAGACGAGCCCCGGCCGCGCGAGCGACACGCCGATCGACAGCAGCAGCAGCGCCAGCACCGCATGCTGGAAGGTCGTGATCGCGCTCATCTGACGCTGGCTGCTCTTGCGCGTCACGCCGCCGCGGTGCATGCGCGCGTGGCGCCATGGCGGGCTGAGCAGCGCGCGCGGCACCGCGAGCGCGAAGACCGGCGCGAGGAAGGTCTGCACCTGCGCGGTGCGCAGCGCCGCGCGCCAGCCGACGTGCGAGATCAGCATCAGGGCGACGGGCACGAGGTACAGCCCCAGCAGCAGCCCGTACGTCGTCTCCGTGCCGGGCACGAGCAGGCGCACGCCGAGCAGGATCGAGGCGATCGGGCTGAGCAGGAAGACGAGGTGCGCCGCGGCGACGAGGTACCAGGCCGTCGTGTGCAGGTAGTGCAGCCGCTGGCGCAGCGTCAGCCCGCGCTTGAGCAGCGGGTTGTCCCAGAAGAAGATCCGCAGGCTGTCGGTCGCCCAGCGCAGCCGCTGGCTGGCCATCTCGGCGGCGGTGCTCGGCGCGGTGCCGACGCTGACCGGCGTGCCGACGTACGCCGAGCGCCAGCCGCGGGCGTGCAGCTCGTAGGAGGTGTAGAGGTCCTCGACGATGTTCCACTCCGAGAAGCCGCCGATCTCCTCGATCGCCGAGCGCCGGTAGGCGACGCCGTTGCCGCACGAGAAGGCTGCGTTGTCGCGATCCTTGACGGGCTGGATCGCGCTGTAGAACAGCGCCTCCTGGTGGCCGAGCAGGTCGCCGCTGTCGAGCTTGAAGCACTGGCGGCTCGTGACGAACGCGACGTCGGGATCGGCGAAGTAGCCGAGCAGCATCTCGCACAGCTCGGGCCGCGCGAGGTGGTCGGCGTCGAGCACGACGACGAAATCGCCGTTGGTCTCGGCGAGCCCCGAGTTGAGGTTGCCCGCCTTGCCGCGCGCGCCCGAGCGGCGCGTGACGCAGCGCACGCCGTAGTCGTCGCACAGCGGCAGGACGTCGCGCCAGTGCTCGTGGCCGGCGATGCGCCCGTCGTTGAGGACCGTCGTGCGGTGCGGGTAGTCGATCGCCAGCGCGGCGCGCAGCGTCGCCTCGACCATCTCGACGTCCTCGCCGCAGACCGGGATGAAGACGTCGACGGCGCCCCACGGCGGCCGCGGCGGGGCCGCGCGCCGGTGCGGCGTCCAGAACAGCACGACCGCCGCCACGAGCGCGAGGTAGTTGACGAGCTCGGCGGCGAAGAAGACGTATGCCGGCTCGTGCAGCAGGTGCAGCTGGCCTCCGCGCCAGGACAGGTAGACGGCGCCGCCGCCGACCGCCGCGAGCGCCGCCGCGCGCGCGCCCCAGAGTCGTCCGCGGCTCACCTCGAAGCGCTCCGCTCGGCACGCACGAGCTGCACCGGCGCGTTGCCGTCGAAGACGTGCGTCATCGCCGCGCGGTAGTCGAGCCGGCCAAGCGTCTCGCGCAGCTGCACGGTGCCCATCGGAGGATCGGCGATGAACCACAGGCGCTTGCCGGCCGTGGCCGCGTCGAAGACGCGCGGCGCGTCGACCGCCGCGTCGAGCGTCCCGAACTCCGCCACCTTGCGCGCTCCCGCCGGCAGCAGCTTGTCGGCGTAGTACTCCAGCGCGCCGTCGAAGCCCAGCAGGCCGATGCCCGACACGACGTCGCCCTGGCGCAGGCCCGTGGAGATCGTCGTGATCGCCGCGCGCGTGTCGGGGTTCTGGCCATGCCCCCGGCCGGAGGCGACGAGCGCGGCACCGGACGCGGCGATCGCGCCGACGAGCAGCGCGGTCCGCAGCGCGCGATGCGCGTGCGCCGCGACGACGCCGATCGCGACGAGGATGAACGGCGCCGCGACGGCCGTGTAGCGCGTCAGCGCGATCGGCTGCACGACGGCGCTGACGAGGCACACGACGCCGAGCGGCAGCACGCCGCAGGTGACGATCAGCCAGCGGGCGGTGAGGCCGCGGAAGCGCTCGGCGAACGCCAGCAGGGCGAGCGCGTCGATCACGACGACCGCGCCGATCTCGCGCCACAGGATCAGCCCGTCGGTGGCGCGGCCGTCGAACGGCGTGCCGGCAACGCGCAGCGCGTTGAACATCGTCAGCGACGCATACGTCGCGTTGGCCTCCTGGTGGCCCTGGCCGAGCTGCAGCAACGCGAGCGGCACCACCGCCGCCAGCGGCGCCCCGACGGCGGCGAGGAACGCCACGCGCCAGCGCACGTCGAGGTCCGGACGGCGCCAGAGCCACACGACGAGCGGCCCGAGCACGAGGATCGACGTGTAGTGCAGCAGCACGGCGCAGGCCGCCGCGATCGCGCCGACCACCAGCCAGCGCCCGGAGCGACCGCGCGTCGCCTGGATCGCGGCGGCGACCGCGATCGTCAGCGCGAGCATGACCCACACGTACGCCCGCACCTGCTGGGAGTACAGCATCACGAGCGGGCTGGCCGCGCCGAGCGCGGCGGCCACGAGCCCCGCCACGCGGCCCGCGACGAGGCTGCCGAGCCAGTGCAGCGCGCCGACGAGCGCGACGCCCGCGAGCACCGACGGAATCCGCAGCAGCGCCTCGGAGTCGCCGCCGGTCGCCTCCATCCAGGCGTGCAGGATGAGGTAGTACAGCGGCGGCGTGACCTCGCTGTAGCGCACGGCGAAGCTCAGGTCGCCGAGGCTGCCGCGGCTCGCCCGCCAGCTGTAGACCTCGTCGATGAAGAGGCTCGAGTGACCGAGGTTCAGCGCGAACAGCGCGCCGGCCGCGACGAGGATGAGCAGCAGGAAGCTCGGCAGCAGCCAGCGTCGCTGCGCGCGAACGCCGTCGACCGGTTTTCCGCGCGAACGTGGCGTCATCGAGCGAAGCACCGTGCTTCGTGGGGGAGCGTGCGTCGGCATCCTCGTATAAGTGGGATTCGCGCGGCGCAGGATGCCAGGCTAGCCCCCTCCCCGGCGGTCACTTGAGGGTATGAAACGCTGGCGGCGTTTGCAAGCCTGCGATGGCGGCAAACGCCCTGCTGAACGCTGTCCCGACGGGTCTGCGATCAGCGCCGCCGGACGGGGCGGCGAGTGTTGTGACGGTGCCCGCCGAGCGCGAGTCTTCGGGCCGCCGTTCGAAGCCGCGCGTGCTGTCGTCGCAGCCTGGAGTCACCGGTGACGAGCCGCCGGGCGAGCACGCCGACGACGGCGGCGTCGACGTGGCGCAGCAGCGCGGGCACGGTGAGATTGCCGACGGTGATCGCCGGCCCGGCAACGGGGTCGGCGGGCGCCGCGGGCCCTGTGGTGACGTCCGGCGCGCCGGCTTGGTTCGGAGCCTCGGGTCCGGCCGTCCCCGGCGGCGCCGCCGATGGCACGATCTCGACGTAGTCGATCTTCGTGTTCGTGCCACCGCGCGCGTCGACGGTGAGACGGCCGTCGCTGACGGCGACCGTCTTGGTCGCCGAGGCGAAGTGATTGGCCGAGGTGGGCACGAACGGTCCCAGGGCCTGCTGGCCCTCGAGGTTGATCCGGTGCTTGGAGTCGAGGCTCGCCGCCGCGTCGCCGACGGACACCGTCACGTCGTACGTGCCGGTGGGCAGCGCGCACTCCCAGGCCGCGGGCGTCGTGACGCCGGAGGCCGTGCCCGCGGGCAGCTGCATGTGCAGCAGGGTGTCGAGCCGTTGATCGGCGACCAGGTTGCGGTCGCGGGTGTTGGCGGAGACGTCCAGCGGCGTGTGCGTGGCCGCGCCGAGGGAGTCCTCGCGCACCCAGCCGAAGCCGCGGGCGGCGTCGAACGGTAGACCGCTGTCGACGCTGTAGCCCGCCGGCACCGCGGCGCTCGCCGGCTGGTAGTTGAAGCGCTTGGACGCGGCCGACGCCGGGGTCGCCGGGATGCCCTTGAACGTCGTGGAGCTCTGGCCCGTCGAATAGTAGATCGCGCCGCCGATCGTGTCCGCGACGCCGGAGCGCCGCGACGCCGGCAGCTTCGTCAGCGCGGTCCACGTGTCCGTGTCGGGGTCGTAGGCGTTGGCGTCGGCGATCGGCGAGTTGTGTGCGATCTCCCCGCCGAGGACGAGGATGCGGCCGTCCATGACGAACGTCGCCGCCGCGATGTGGCCGACCGCACGCGGCAGGTCGGCGCGCCGCGTCCACGTGTCCGTGGCCGGGTCGTAGCCGTTGACGTCCTTCTGGGTGGTCAGCTGCGCGTCGTGCTTGTGCTGGCCGCCGATGGCGTAGATCCTGCCGCCGAGCACGGCGGCTCCCATGTGGTGGCGCGGGTTGGGCAGCGGCGCGCGCGCGACCCAGCCGGCACCGACGTTCGACAGGTCGAGCTCCCAGTGCTCGCCGACGTCGAGCGTGCGGGCGAGGTTCGTGCCGCCGAAGTAGTGCAGCTTGCCGCCGAGGTACGCGAGCTGCCCGGCCGCGCGCGTGAGCGGCAGGTCGACCATGCGCAGGTAGCTGTCGGTCGTCGGGTCGTAGCGCCAGACCTCCTTGGTGCCGTAGGTCTGGGCGGTGCCGGCCGCGTTGGACGTGTAGCCGCCGGCCCAGTAGATGTAGGTGCCGTCGGTGGCGAGGCCCGCGTGCGAGATGCCGCCGAAGCTCGTCCCGTTCTCGGGCGGCATCGGCGCGAGCGGCGTCCAGCCGGTCGCCGGATCCATCCGGAAGGCCCGTGACGTCGGCGTGCAGCACGCCTTCGTGGAGTCGAACCCGCCGAACGAGTAGAGCTTGCCGCCGAGCGCGAGGCCCTGCGCCTCGGAGGCGGCGTGCGGCTGGGCGAACGTCGTGTTCCATGCGATGCCCGTCCACGTCGCGGGCGCCGCGGCGGCGTGCGCGGGCGCCAGCGCGAGAAGTGCGACTCCGGTGGCGAGGACCAAGCGCCACGACAGATGGGGCATCGGCATTGTCGACCTTCCTTGGACGAGATTGAAGCGGGCTACCGGCCTTCGAGAACTGTCTACGGCTCGTGCGACCCGGCGCCGATGGGGCGCCGGCTCGCGGCAACGGAGCCCCGCCTCAACCCGAGTCATCGAAGGTCGCCGGCGGCGGTGGCGGAGGTGGTGGCGGTGGCGGTGGCGGTGGTGGCGGCGGCGGCGGAGGCGGCGGCGGCGGCGGCGGCGGAGGCGGCGGCGGGATCCGCGGAGCCGGAACCGGCGCCTGCTGGGCCGGCGGGACGATGCGGGGAGCGACGACCCGCGGCGCCGGCGGGCGGGTCGGGCGCGGCTTGCGGGCGGCGCGCGGGTGCTTGGGGCGAGCGGGCTTGTGCGGCCGCACGACGTGGGGCTTGCGCACTGGCACGGGCGCAGCGGGCTTGGGCTGCACGACGGGCGGCGGGGCGCCGACGTCGCGGTGGTCGATGTGGAAGACCTCACCGTCGACGCCGCAGTACAGCTGCGTGGCCAGCGGCGAGGCACGCAGCAGCGCGGCGAGCCTGTCCAGCGCCTGCGGCTTGCCGATCAGCAGCTCCGCCTGGACTCTCATGCTGCGCGTCACGAGCACGAACGAGCCCTCCGGGGGCGCCGTCGTCGCGATCTCGTTGGCCAGCGCGAGCGGCGCCGGCTGCGCCGCCGCGCGCCATGCGTCGAGGCGGAAGATCGAGCCGTACTGATAGTCGGCGTAGTCGCGATATCTCCACGGGACGTTCGGCGCGCCGAGCACGGTCGAGCCCGGCGCCGAGACCTCGTACATCGCGTTCACCGTCGCGGCGTCACCCTTGGTGAACAGATCGAGGCGCTCGTTGCCGTAGCGCATGAACTGAAACAGCCCGAGCAGCACGCAGCAGCCGACGAGCACCGCGGTCGTCGTCGGCCATCCGCGACCGTCGCGGCCGGTCGGGAACGCGAGCGCGGCGATGAAGAACGCGACGACCGGCAGCGTGAAGAGAAAGACGCGCAGCAGCATCTCGCCGCCGTAGGGCTGCAGGATCGGCAGGACGAACGGCGTCACGCCGATCAGCGCGAACGCGAGGTCCACGCGCCCCGCCCGCAGGCGCCGGATCGCGCCCGCCAGCGCCAGCATCCAGATGAGCGCCGTTCCGACGAGCCGCAGGTTGACGACGAGCGTGTGCGCGGGGCTGCCCGCGACGCGCCCGGAGACGTTCTTCGTGAAGTTCGAGCCGGTCGCTCCGACGGGGCTCGACAGGCTCTCGATGTGCCCGACCAGAAACGGCGTCGTCTCGTAGCTGATCCACGCCGCCAGCAGGACGACCATGATGATCGGCAGGCGGCGGGTCTGCAGGCCCGCGAAGAAGACGAGCGCGACGACCGCGAAGATCGCCGGAAACGGCGTCAGCTGATGACCGGTCACGATCGCGGCGAACATCGTGACGACGACCAGCAGGACGCCGCCCGCGCTGCGCTGCGAGACCCGGGCGACCGCCTCGCGCTCGGCCCGCAGGCGATCCGGTATGCCGCGCGGGTCCAGCACGCCCAGCGCCCACCCCAGCGACGCGCGCCCGGCGAGCGTCTGCGGGCGCGGCGTGAACCACGTCAGCAGCGCGGCGAGCATCGCCAGCCACAGCGTGTACCCCGCCGCCTGGGGCGACAGGTAGTCCTGGCTGACCCAGTTGGCCGAGTAGAAGACCCACAGCCCGAGCCACCAGACGCGAGCGTCGTCGGTCGCCCAGCGGAAGATGACCAGCAGCGGCGCGAGGAACAGGAGGTTGAACGTCAGCGAGCCCCACGCCGCCAGCTGCAGCGGGCTGTCGAGCCCCGCGGCCTGGCTGAGCACCGCGCCGAGGCCGAAGAACCCCGGCCAGTTGAAGTACGCGTCGATGCTCGGGTCGACCGCGCCGTTGCGGATGATGTTGTCGATGATCCCGGCGTGCCGGTAGACCGCGGAGAAGTGCGGCTGGGACTCGATCAGCGGCGTGACGCCGTAGAGCATCAAGATCAGCACGCCGACATACGTCATCGCGACGCTCGTCGGCACCGGCCGCTCGCGCAGCGTGAGGCAGAAGCCGACGGTCAGCAGCGCGAGCAGCGCCAGCGCGGCCGGGGGCATGACCGAGATCAGCCCGAGGTCCGAGATCCGCGTGGTGTCGACGCCGTCGATCGCGACGATCCACAGCACGCCGATCACGAGCGGGACGAGGATGTGCAGCGCGACCGGGATCGTCGGTCGCGTGGCCTCCGCGAACGCGGCCGGCCGATAGGGGGCCGGCGTCGCACCGAGGTGCTTGACGAGTTGCAGCGGCTTCGTCGTCATGTGCAGCGCAGCCTAAGCGCTCTGGTCGCCGATGACGTCGAATCGGCGACGGGCCACCTCAGCACCCGGCCCGGCAGAACACTTCGATGCCGGCGATGCTCGGGTAGTCCGCATCGGCCTTCAGCGCGAGGTTCAGCGTGCCGTCGGTGACCGAGATGTTGTTCAGCGCGAGGATGTAGGCGCGATTCAGGCCGCCCGTCGCGGCGAAGATGTCGAAGTCGTTGCGCAGCAGCGTGCCCTCGGCGGAGACGTCCTGCAGGCGCCTGCCGATCGTGTTGTTGCCCGCCGCGCGCTCGGCGAAGTGCAGCCGGACGTCGACGCTCGTCGCCGAGCCGGTGGGCAGCGCGTAGCTCAGGGTGCGCTGGTCCTGCGGGACGCTGCCGACGTTGCCGCGGTACGTGCGGTAGAGCGGGTCGTCGAGCGTGCGGTCGATCTCCAGCGGCGCCGTCGTGGCGCCCTCGTTGGGCGCCG
>JAWVGK010000253.1:0-15594 GCA_033855155.1 Solirubrobacteraceae bacterium
GGAGGTCATCGCCGAGTCGGCGATCGAGTTCGAGCACGAGGTCGAGGACACCGAGGAGGTCGTCGAGAAGTTCAAGGACTTCCTCGACCAGGTCTCCCCCGAGGACTTCGCCGGCGACGACGGGTAGGACCGGCCCGCGCTGAGGTGCGACCCGGTGCCCGCGGCGCGACGGTTTCAGCCGGTGACTTGGAAGCCGCTGCGCGACGGCGCGCCGCGCAGGCCACCGGCGCGTGGCGTCGCGGACAGGCGGTAGCGCCCCTGCCGCAGCCGGCGGCCTGCGAATCGGGTGGGCAGTTCGAAGCCGTGCGTGCCGCTCGGCCGCGAGCGAGTGAAGGAGCCGGTGCGCACGTAGCGCGTGCAGGCGGCGCGTCGCCGGGTGCTCGCCCTCGGCGCGACACAGCGCCCACCCACGCGGCGTCCGGACTGCGCGCGCTCGACGAGGAAGCGCACGCTGCTCGCCGACGGCAGGCGCAAGCTCACCCGGCCCGGCCGCGACGTCGTGAAGGCATACGGCGAAACCCGCAGCCCCAGCACCGACGGGCCGATCAGGATCGGGCGGGTCGCGGCAGCGGCGTTGCCCAGCAAGTCGGTCGTCGTGACGCTCACGGTCCGCAGGCCGACGTCGGCATAGCTGTGCGTGACCGCGTTGCCGACCGCCGTCGCGCCGTCGCCAAACGTCCACGACGCCGGGCTGGGCGCCGACCACACGTCGAATGGCGACGCCGAGAACGAGACCGCACGCCCGGCCGCGGCGGACCCGGGAACCGCCACCGCGCGCAGCTCGGGCGCCGTCGCGTCGAACCCCGCCGCGCTGATGACGCCGGCGGTCGGGTCACTCCACGCGGCGACGGCGTTGCCGTTCGGATCGACGGCAAGCTCCGGGGAGGAGGAGCTGCGCCCAACGGCCGAGACCCTGATCGTCTCCTGCCACTCGCCCGCGATGCGGCGGCGGACCATCGCGTCGGGGTGACCCGCGTTCGACCAGGCGGCGATGGCGTCGCCACGCTCGTCGAGAACGACGTTCGGTATATCCGTGTCCACCGTAGGGCCGATCGAGACGCCGGGCTGCCAGTCGCCGCCCACAGGACGGGTTGCCGCAACGACGCCCTCCGAGCCGGCCCATACGGCCGTGGCGCTGCCGGCGGCGTCGAGCGCGACGCTCGGCGCGTATCCGCCCGGGACGAGCTTGACAGGGGTCTGCCAGGCCCCGGAGGCGGGCCGGGTGGCGGCCAGTACGAAGGGTGCAGGAGCGCCGAGCCCCGTCCAGACAACGATGGCATTGCCAGCGGAGTCGACGGCGAGACCAGGATGAAGCTCCGCAATGGCGAAGCTGCCAGGGATGTCCGCGGGCGCCTGCCAGATCCCCTCGGGGCTACGTACCGCCGATTGGACGGCGGGGTCGAAGTCGTGGGGCGTTCGGTTCCAGATGGCGATGGCCTCGCCCTGCGCATCGAAGGCGACCTGCGGGCTCGTCGCGTTGACGTCGGGAGCGGAGACGGCCACCGGCGGCTGCCACGTCCCGCCCACCGGTCGGACGGCGCTCTGCACGCGATTTCGACGCGGCACGAGGTCCGTGCGATGCCAGATCGCCACAGCGTTCCCCTGCCGATCGATCGCGACGCGGGGACTTCCGGCGTCCTCGCCGGCCGCGCCCGCGACCGAAATGTCGACCGGCGCGCTCCAACGACCGCCGGCCGGGCGCTCGGCTGCCTGGATGACGAGGCTCGTGCCGTTGTAGCGCTGCCATACCGCCACGGCGTTGCCCTGCGCGTCGAGCGCGAGCTGCGGACCCGGCACGGGGGCACGAGCGGGCGCCGAGCCGTCCCGCCCGGGGCGCGACACATCGACGGCCGCCTGCCACGGCCCGCCCGCGGGCCGCACGGCGCTCTGCACGGTCACCTCGCCACCGTCGGCGCCGCGTCGCCAGATCGCCACCGCGTTGCCCTGCCTGTCGACGGCGATCTGCACGCGAGAGTTCGCCGCGCCGGTCGCGGAGATGTCAGCCGGCGGTAGCCAGCCGGACGCCGCCAGCGACGCCTCGACCCACGCCGATGTCGAGCCGAGGGCGGCGACGAGGGCGCCCCAACCCATGTACCTCCGCCATGATCGTCGCTGCCCCATGTGACCCTCCGCCCGTCTGACCGCGCGAGATCATACGAGCGATTTCGCCGGTCAACAACCTACGCCAGCGCCAACCCCACGATCCGGCCGATCAGCTCGTCGAAGTCGATGCCGGCGGCGTCGGCGGCCTGCGGCAGCAGCGAGGTGTCGGTCAGGCCGGGGATCGCGTTGGCCTCGAGCACGAACAGCTCGCCGCCGGCGGCGTCGAGCATGAGGTCGATGCGCGCGAAGCCCTTGCAGCCGAGCGTGCGCCAGACGTCGAGCGCCAGGCGCTGCGCGCGCTCGGTCAGCTCGTCTCCGAGCTCGGCCGGGCAGACGAAGTCCGTGCGGCCGATCTCGTAGCGCGCCTCGTAGCGATCGTCCTCGTGCGGGATCGCCTCGACGATCGGCAGCACCTGCGGCTCGCCGCCCGCGACGCGGTCGAGCACGGATACGGCGAGGTCGCGGCCCTCGACGTAGCGCTCGAGCAGGACCTTGTCGCCGTAGGAGAACGCCGCCACGAGCGCGCCCGGCACGTCGCGAGCCTCGAGCGCGAGCTTGATCCCCAGCGCCGAGCCCTGGTTGGACGGCTTGACGACGATCGGAAAGCGCAGCCGCTGCTCGATCGCCGGCAGCGCCTCGGCCGCGCCGAGCTCCTTGAACGCGGTCTCGTTGAAGGCGAAGAAGTCGGGCGTCGGGATGCCGGCGTCGAGCATGTGGTGCTTGGCGATGACCTTGTCGGCGCAGCGGATGCACGACGACACGCCCGAGCCGGTGTACGGCACGCCCACGGCCTCCAGCAGCTCCTGCACCGTGCCGTCCTCGCCGTCGCGGCCGTGCAGCGCAACGAACGCGACGTCCGGCGCGGCCTCGCGCAGGCGCTCGACGAGGTCGTGGCCGACGTCGATCGCGACGACGTCGTGGCCGAGGCGCTCGAGCGCGTCCTGCACGCGCGCGCCGGACTTCAACGAGATCTGGCGCTCGAGCGAGCGCCCGCCCTTCAGGACGGCGACCTTCGCCGCGCCGGTCATCCCTCGCGCGCGTCGGGGCGGCGGCGCAGCTGCGCCTTCGATGACGACGCCGGCGCCGGCAGGTGCAGCACGTCGGCGAGCGCGGCGTCGAGCGCGGCGGGCATCGGCTCGGCGGCCGGCGCCGACGGGTGGGCGCCGGTCAGGCTCTCGTACAGCTCGACCTGCTCGCGCACGACCTCGCCGATCCTTCGCACGCCCTCGCGGATGTCGGCCTCGCCGACGCCCGAGAAGTTCAGCCGCATGCAGTTCGCGCCGCGGCCGTCGAGGAACGCCGCGCGGCCGGGCACGAACGCGACGTGCTGGTCGAGCGCGCGCGCGAGCAGGTCGGTCGTGTCGATGTAGTCGGGCAGCGTCGCCCAGATGAAAAGGCCGCCCTGCGGGTGCGTCCAGCGGCACTCGCGCCCGAGGCACTCCGCGAGCGCGTCGAGCATGACGTCGCGCCGGCGGCGGTAGATCTCCTTGAGCGAGTTGACGTAGTCCTGCCAGCGCCCGCTGGCGAAGTACGCCGCGACGAAGAACTGCGTCAGCGACGACGAGCACAGGTCTGCGGCCTGCTTGCCGACGTTCATCTTCTCGAGCACCGGCCGCGGACCGACGCTCCAGCCCAGCCGCACGCCCGGCGAGAGGATCTTCGAGAACGTCCCGAGGTAGATGACGAAGTCGCCGCCGTCCAGCGAGTAGAGCGTCGGCAGCGGGTCGCCCTCGTAGCGCAGCAGGCCGTAGGGGTTGTCCTCGAGCACGAGCAGCTCGCGCTCGCGGATGACCTCGACGAGGCGTCGGCGGCGCGGCAGCGACATCGTCGTGCCCGACGGGTTCTGGAACGTCGGGACGGTGTAGATGAACTTCGGCCGGCGCCCCTCGGCCTGCAGGGCGTCGAGCGTCGCTTCGAGCTCGTCGATGCGCATGCCGTCGCCGTCGCCCTCGATCTGGATGACCTCGGCCTGATAGGAGCAGAACGTCGGCACGGCGCCCGGATACGTCGGCGCCTCGGCGATGATCACGTCGCCGGGATCGATCAGCGTCTTGCAGACGAGGTCGATGACCTGCTGGCCGCCGGTCGTGACGAGCACGTCCTCGGGGTCGATCTGCGTGCCCTCCTCGGCCATGACCTCGGCGATGCACTGCTTCAAGACCGTCAGGCCCTCGGTCGGGCCGTACTGCAGCGAGCGCGCGCACGAGTCGACGGCGACGCGGCTCATGATCGCCGCGAACGACTCGGCCGGAAACGACGAGGTGTCCGGCAGCCCGCCGGCGAGCGAGATGATGTCCTTGCGCTCGGTCAGGGCCATGAGATCGCGCATCGCCGAGGACCGCATGACCTTCGTCCGGGCGGCGAACAGACCCGCGTAGCGCTCGAGGTCGCGCGAGGTCCTGCGGGCATGTGGCGAGGCCGCGATCCGCCGATGTTCGCCAGGGGGCCGGGCGTCCCTGTCGTCTATCGTCATGCGCCTCACGCTACCGGACGCTCTTGCGACTGCTGATCGACATTCTCCAAGGCGCCGGTCTGGCCGGCGCGGCGGGCATCCGCCCGTTTCTGCCGACCCTCGTGGCGGGCGCCCTGGCGATGGCCAACGTCGGGATCGACTACGACGGCACGGACTACGCGTACCTCGAGCAGCCCGGCTGGATGGTCGCCGTCGCGCTCGGGCTGATCGTCACCGTGCTCCTCCAGCGTCGCGGCGTCAGCGACGAGACGCTCGACAAGGCGCTGCTGGGCCTCGGGATCGTGCTCGGCGCGAATCTGTCCGCGGCGACGCTCGCCGATCACGGCTACTCGGTGTGGCTGGGACTCGCCGTCGGCATCGTCTGCGCCGCGCTGGCGAACTTCGCGACGCGCTCGCTCGTCGGCCGCGTGCGCGCGCGCCTGGACGCCGACGCGCGCTCGGCGCTGCCGGTCTACCTCGAGGGCACGGCCCTCGTGCTCGCGGCGCTGGCCGTCGTCGTCGCGCCGATCTCCGCCGTCGCGCTCGGCTTCTTCGGCTTCCTGCTGCGCGGTGGCAAGCGCCGCGAGGGCGAGAAGTACGCCGGGCTGCGCATCCTCAGGTGACCCTGGATCCAGCGCAGATCGTGGATGGCTCGGCGACGGGGGATCCGGGGTGAGCCGGCCCCCGAAGCTCGTCCTGACCGTCGTCGACGGCATGAAGCCGACGATGCTCGAACGCGCGATCGGCGCCGGCTCGGCGCCCGCGCTGAAGGCGATCCGCGACCGCGGGACGTACGTCGACGCGTGCTGCGCGGCGTTTCCCTCCGTGACCCCGGTCTGCGCCGGGACGATCGCCACCGGCCGCATGCAGGACGAACACCGGATCCCGTCGATGAACTGGTACTCGCGCGCCGACGAGCGCTACGTCGAGTACGGCTCGTCGTTTCAGGCGTCGCGCAAGTTCGGCCTCACCGGCCAGCTCGTCGACACGATCTTCAACATGAACGAGCACCACCTGTCGCCCGACACGCCGACGATCTTCGAGACGCTCGACGACGCCGGCGTGCGCACCGCGTGCACGTCGTACCTCATCTTCCGCGGGCGCCACCTGCACGAGGTGTCGCGCGACTTCGCGCTGACGCGGGTCGCGTCGCAGCTGTTTCAGAAGCGCACGGTGCGCGGGCCGCAGGAGCTCTTCTACGCCGACATCTTCGCCAGCCGCAAGACCGGCTGCTGGTCGCGGATGGGCATTCCCGGCATGCGCGACCAGCACGCCGGCTGCGTCGGCAGCTACCTCGTCGAGCACGACCTGTTCGACTTCCTGCTGCTGTCGCTGCCCGACAACGACGCGCACTCCCACAAGCACGGCCCGCACGCGCAGATCGCCTCGATCGCGGCAGCCGACGCCGAGCTGTGGCGCGTCATGGAGGCCGGCGGCGGCGCCGAGGCGTTCCTCGACGAGCACGCGATGATCGTCATGGCCGACCACTCGCACTCGCACATCGAGCGCGTGATCGACTTCACCGGGCCGTTCGCGGGCTGGAAGGTCCTGCAGCCGTCGGCGACGAACCTGCGCTCCGCCGAGCTGGCGCTGTGCCCGGCGCAGCGCTCGGCGATGATCTACCTGCTGCTGGACTCGCGCGGCGCGCTGCCGAAGATCGTCGCGACGGCGAAGGCGATCGAGGGCGTCGACCTCGTGATGTGGTGGGGCGCCGGCGACCCTGGCGGCCGCCGTGCGCACGTCGCCGGCGAGCGCGGCGAGCTCAGCTTTCGGCCGGGCGACGAGGTGGCCGACGAACGCGGCCGGCGCTGGGACGTGGCCGGCGAGCTCGACGCGCTCGTCGCGAGCGTGCACGACGGCGTGTTCGTCTCCGAGCACTACCCCGATGCGCTGCGGCGCGTGTGGTCGGCGCTGAGCTGCGAGACGTCGGGCGACGTGCTGCTGTCGGCCGAGCCCGCCTACGAGTTCCCCGACTGGGGGAACCGCACGCACGTGCGCGGCGGCAGCCACGGGTCGCTGCATCGCGTCGACTCGCTCGGCGCGCTGCTGTTCTGCGGCGTCGAGCGCTCGCCGGCGAGCGCGCCGGGCCCGTGGTCGCTGGACGACGTCGCGCCGATGGTGCTCGAGCACTTCGCCGGGCGATGACGCCGGTAGCCTTCCCGCGATGACCGACGAGGCCTTCGTGGTGCCGGTCGCAGAGGCGCCCCGCCGGCGCACGCGCGTGCGTCACGCGCTGCGCCAGCGCGCGAACTGGCTGCAGCTGCTGCGCTTCGCCGCCGTCGGCGCGAGCGGCTACGTCGTCAACCTCGTGGTCTTCACCGCCGCCGTGCACGGGGCCCGCTTCGACTACCTGCTCGCGGCCGTACTCGCCTTCGCGGTCGCGCTGGCGAACAACTTCTTCTGGAACCGCGGCTGGACGTTTCGCGCCGGCGAGGGGCACGCGGGCTTTCAGGCGGCGCGCTTCCTCGTCGTGTCGCTCGTCGCCTTCGGCTTGAACGTCGTGCTGCTGTACGCGCTCGTCGAGTACGCCGCCATGGCGAAGGTGGCGGCGCAGGCGATCGCGATCGTCGCGGCGACGCCGCTGAACTTCATCGGCAACAAGCTCTGGAGCTTCAGAACGTGATCCGCGCGGCGTCCTGCGCCGCGATGCTGATCACGCTGCTGGGAGCGGCGCCGGCGATCGGCCAGCAGCGCGCTGCGACGGCGCCGCCCGGCTCCAGGCCGCTCGACGCGCTCGCCTCGCCGGCGCGGCGGGTGTCGTCAGAACGGGCCGGGCGGATCGCCGACCGGCTCGCGCTCGTGCGCCACGAGCGCCGGCGCTATCCGGGCGCGACGCGCGAGGTCACGGCGAAGGGGCCGGGGCGCTGGCAGGTGTCGTACTTCGCGAAGCTGCCGGCCGGCAAGCCGCGCAAGGAGGTCGCGCAGGTCTACGTCGACAGCTCCAGCGGCGCCGTGCTCGAGGCCTACCACGACTACAAGGTCGCCTGGACGATGGCGCGCGGCTACCCGGGCGCGTTCGGGCGGATCGTGAACTCGCCGATCGTCTGGCTCCCGCTCGCGGCGCTGTTCGTCGTGCCGTTCGTGCGCCCGCGGCGCTGGCGGACGATGCTGCACCTCGACCTGCTCGTGCTGAGCGCGTTCTCGATCTCGCTGGCGTGCTTCAACGCCGCGCAGATCGCGTGGTCGGTGCCGCTCGTCTACCCGCTGCTGGCGTACCTGCTGGGACGGATGCTGTGGATCGGCCTGCGCCGGGGCGACGCCGAGGCGCAGGTGCGCCGGCCGCTGGAGCTGCTCGTGCCGGTCAGCTGGCTGGCGATCGCCGTCGTCTTCCTGCTCGGCTTTCGCGTCGCGCTGAACGTCACGCGCTCGAACGTCGTCGACGTCGGCTACGCGGGCGTCATCGGCGCCGACCGCTTCGCCGACGGACGCGCGCTGTACGGCGCGTTTCCGAAGGACAACCCGTACGGCGACACCTACGGCCCCGTCGTGTACCTCGCGTACGTGCCCTTCGAACAGGCGCTGCCGTGGAGCGGACGCTGGGACGACCTGCCCGCGGCGCACGCGGCGGCGATCGTCTTCGACCTGCTCGCGTGCCTGCTGTGCTTCCTCGTCGGGCGGCGCGTGCGCGGCCCGGACCTCGGGATCGTGCTCGCCTACGCGTGGGTGACGTACCCGTTCACGCTGTACGCGTCGATGACGAACTCCAACGACGCGCTCGTGGCGGCGCTCGTGCTGGCCGCGCTGTGGGCGGCGGGCCGGCCGGCGGCGCGCGGAGCGCTGGTCGCGCTCGGCGGCCTGACGAAGTTCGCGCCGCTCGTGCTCGCGCCGCTGCTGGCGACCTATCCGCGGCCGGCGGCGCGCTCGCTGGCGTGGTTCGGGCTCGGCTTCGCGGTGACGGCCGGGCTGGCGTTCGTGCCGGTGCTCGCGCACGACGACCTGCGCAGCTTCTGGGACGCGACGATCGCCTTCCAGGCGCAGCGCGGCTCGCCGTTCTCGGTCTGGGGGCTCTACGAGGGGGCGTGGATCGACGTCGTGCAGCGCGGCGTGCAGGCGCTCGCGGTCGCCGGCGCGGTCGTGCTCGCGTTCGTGCCGCGCCGGCGCGACGTCGTCGGCCTCGCCGCGCTCAGCGCCGCGATCCTGATCGCGCTGCAGCTCGGGGTGACGCACTGGTTCTACCTCTACATCCCGTGGTTCTTTCCGCTCGTGATGCTCGCGCTGCTGGGGCGCTTCGGCCCGCCGGCTCGGGTGCCGGCGCGCTGACATGGGCGTGATGGCGCCGCGCCAGGGCGCGCTCGCAGCGGGAGCGCTCGCGGTCCTGTGGGCGGTCGCGACGACGATCGGTCCGTTCTCGGACACGACGATCAACGACCTCTACGTCTACCGCACGTACGCCGACGTCCTCCTGGGCGGAGGGCTGCCGTACCTCGACTTCGGCTTCGAGTATCCGCCGCTGGCCGCGCTGCCGCTGGGGCTGGCGGGTGTGCCGGGGACCGGCGAGGCGACGTACGCCGTGAGCTTCGCCGTGCTGATGGCGGGCTGCGCGCTCGTCGGCCAGCAGCTCGCGGCGCGGCTGGCCGCGACGGGGAGCGAACGCCCGGGCTCGCCGCGCGTGGCCGGCGCGCGGGCCTCGCGCGACGGCGCGATCGTCGCGTGGCTGCTGGCGCTGACGCCCGTCGTCATCGGCGCGTCGGTGCGCACGCACTTCGACGAGCTGCCGATCGCGATCGCGCTCGGCGGCCTGCTGGCGCTCGCGCGCGACCGGCCGCAGCTCGGCTTCGCGCTGCTCGGCATCGGGACGATGACGAAGCTCTTCCCCGGCCTGCTCGCGGTGATCGCGTTCGCCTGGCTGCTGGCGCGCGGCGAGCGCCGCGCGGCCATGCGTGGCGGCGCGATCTTCGTCGCGGTCGTCGTCGCGATCTCGCTGCCCTTCGCCGGCCGCGGTTACGTCGACTCGTTCAGGTTCCATCTCGCCCGCCCGGTGCAGATCGAGTCGACGCCGGCGACGGTGCTGTTCGCGTTCGGCGACAGCGACGTGACGGGCACGAACCTGCGCCCCGACCGCTTCAAGTCCAACGGCCTCGACGGCGGCCGTGCGGACGCCGTCGAGCGCCTCTTCGCGCTGCTGCTCGCCGTCGAGCTGGCGGGCATCGTCGGGCTCGCGGCACGCGGCGGCGACGCCCGCCGGCTCGTGCTGTGCGGCTTCGCCATGCTGCTGGCGTTCGTCAGCCTCGGCAAGGTCTTCTCGCCGCAGTACGTCATCTGGCTGGCGCCGTTCGCCGCGCTCGCGTGGGTCTGGCGCCGGCGCGCCGTCGCGCTGCTCACCGGCGCGGCGCTCGTCCTGACGCAGGTCGAGTTCCCCGGCCGCTACGCCGACCTCATCAACCAGCAGCACGGCGCGATCTCGATCGTGGCGGTGCGCAACGCGCTGCTGCTGACGGCGCTCGGCGTGCTGGTGGCGGAGCTGGCGGCGCCGCTCACACGGCCGCGACCAGCAGCTGGTCGATCGCGTCGGCGCGCATCGGCCGCGAGCAGTGCACCACGACGCCCATGAGCCACGGGTCCTCGTCGGAGGTGTCGTAGCGCTCGCTCATGTGCGTGACGAAGCCGCGGATCGACTGCTCCTTGACGACGCCGATGACGCCGCCGCGGGGGCCGGTCATGCCGACGTCGGTGATGTAGGCGGTGCCGCCGGGGAGCACGCGACCGTCGGCCGTGGGGACGTGCGTGTGGGTGCCGACGACGGCCGTCACGCGGCCGTCCAGGTGCCAGCCGAGCGCGACCTTCTCGCTCGTGGCCTCGGCGTGGAAGTCGACGAGCACGTGGTCGACGCGGCCGTCGAGCTCGCCGAGGGCGGCGTCGATCTCGGTGAACGCCGGGCGCCCCGCGCGCAGGAAGAGGTTGCCGCTGAGGTTCACGACGCCGAGCCGCACGCCGCCGCGCTCGACGACGCAGACGCCGTGACCGGGCTGGTTTCGCAGGTAGTTGTAGGGGCGCAGGATCTCCGTGCGCGAGTCGAGGTACGGGTAGATCTCGCGCCGGTGGTAGGCGTGGTTGCCGAGCGTGATGACGTCGACGCCCGCGCGAAACAGCTCGTTGGCGATCTTCGGCGTGATGCCCAGGCCGCCGGCGGCGTTCTCGCCGTTGACGACGACGAACGTCGGGGCGTGGCGTTCGCGCAGCACCGGCAGCAGGTCCAGCAGCGTGTGCTTGCCGAGCGATCCGACGACGTCGCCGACGAACAGGATGGTCGCGGGAGCCTCGGGCACGGCCCATACTCTGACGTGCAGTGGCCGACGAGGCTGATATCCCTCGCGACGAGCCCGCCCGGCGGGTCGCGCCGGTGGTCGTCGCACGCTGGGTGCAGCTCGTCATGCTGCCGCTCGGCGTGCTCGCGCTGTACGCGCTCGCGAACGCGGCCGGGACGGTGCTGCTGCTGTTCATCGTCGCGGCCGTCGTCGCGCTGATCCTCAACCCGCTCGTGAGCCTCGTCGAGCGCGCGCGGCTGCCGCACGCGCTCGCGGTGATCGCCGTCTACGCCGTCTTCTTCACGGCGCTGCCGGTCACCGGCTTTTTGCTGTCGGGCCCGATCTCCGACCAGGCGACGTCGTTCGCCAACGACGTCCCGCAGCTCGTCGACGACGCGAGCCACTCGCTCGACGACATCCAGGCCTTCTTCGACGACAAGGGCGTCGACGTCCAGATCAAGGGCCAGAGCGAGAGCGCGCTGGCGTCGCTGCAGAAGCGCGTGGTCGCGGGCTCGGGCGAGATCGTCGCGGTCACCGGCGAGCTGCTCGGACGCCTCGTGGAGCTGTCGTTCTACGTGATCCTCGTCGTCGTCCTGTCGATCTACATGCTGATCTACGGTCCGGAGATCGGGCGCCTCGTGCGCAAGGCGATGCCGCCGAGCGACGGCACGCCGCAGGACGACTTCCCGACGCGCGTGCAGCGCGCGGTCTCGGGCTACGTGCGCGGCCAGCTGCTGTTCAGCCTCATCATGGGCACGAGCGCGGGCGGGTCGCTGTGGCTGTTCGGCGTGCTGGGGGTCTTCCCCGACGGGCGCACGTACGCGTTCGCGTTCGGCCTGTTCTTCGGCCTCATGGAGCTCGTGCCGTACGTCGGGCCGCTGCTCGGCGCGCTGCCGCCGGTGGTCGTCGCGCTCGTGCAGGACCCGCTGACCGCCGTCTGGGTCGCGCTGCTGTTCCTCGCGCTGCAGCAGCTCGAGGGCCACGTCGTCGCGCCGAACGTCTTCGGGCGCTCGCTGCGGCTGAACCCGCTGCTCGTGATCCTCGCGCTGCTGCTCGGCGGCGAGATCTACGGCTTCGTCGGGGCGCTCGTCGCGCTGCCGATCGCGGCCGTGCTGCGCGAGACCGTCGTCTACCTGCGCCGCCACCTCGTCTTCGAGCCGTGGGGCACGGGCCAGCCGATCGTGATCGCGAACCCGGCGGCGCTGATCGTGCCGGGGCCCGCGCGGGCCCCGCGCGAGCCGGTGCCGGGCGCCGATGCCGGCGCCGATGCCGGCGCGGATGCCGATGCGGACGCAGACGCGGCTGCGGAAGCAGACGCCGATGCGGACGCAGGCGCAGGCGCCGGTGCCGGCGCCGGCGCCGAGCCGGCAGCACGCGTCACCGAGCCCGATCCCGAGCCCGCGACGGAGGCGCTGCCGCCCGCGCACGGCTGAACCGCCGGGCGCTCAAGCGTGCAGGTCGTCGACCCAGCGCACGTGCTGCGGCTCGGCCTCGACGTCCTCGAGCTCGAGGTTCACGACGACCGGCTCTTGGCCGCTGCGCACGAGCACGCACTGCAGCGGCGCGTCGGGGCTGGCGTTGATCTCCTGGTGCGGGACGTACGGCGGGACGAAGATGAAGTCGCCCGGGCCGGCCTCGGCGACGTACTCCAGCCGCTCGCCCCAGCGCATCCGCGCGCGCCCGGCGACGACGTAGATGACGCTCTCCAGCGGTCCGTGATGGTGCGCGCCGGTCTTCGCATCGGGATCGACGACGACCGTCCCGGCCCACAGCCTCTCGGCGCCGGCGCGCGCGGTCGTGATCGCCGCGGCGCGGCTCATCCCCGGCGTCTGCGGCGTGTTCGAGTCGAGCTCGCCGGCGCGCACGACGCGCACGCCGTGCAGCCGCCAGTCGCGCGCGCTGCGGTCATCGGTCATGAGCGCAGAGGTTAGGGTCCGCCGCGGTGAGCACGCACTCCAAAGAGCTGGGCGGGCCGCAGCGCGTCGCGCGCACCCTGCACAACATGGAGCAGAACATCGGCTTCGTGCCGGGGTTTCGTCGCGCGCACGGTCGCGGCGTCGCGCTGCGCGGGCACTTCACCGCCAGCGCCGAGGTCGCGGCGCTGACGACGGCCGAGCACCTGCAGGGCGACCAGATCGCGGTCGCCGTGCGCCTGTCCAACGGCTCGGGCAACCCGTACTCCGTCGATCGCTCGTCGATCAAGGCGGGCGCGACGCTCGGCCTGGCGATCCGCTTCGCGCTGGCGTCCGGCGACAGCGCCGAATGGGCGGGGCTGAACATCGAGGACTTCCCGGCGCGCGTGCCCGACGACTTCGCCGGCCTCGCGGGCGCGCAGAAGAAGGGCCGCAGGGGCAAGCCCAACCCGCTGCGGCTCGCGGCGTTCGTCGTGACGCACCCGCATTGCCTGCCGGGGCTGCTGGCGATCCTCAAGGTCCCGACGTCCAGGAGCTTCGCCACCAACCGCTTCAACGGCCTGCACGCCTACCACCTCGTCGCCGCGGACGGCACGCGGCGCGCGTTCCGCTACCGCTGGATGCCGCTCGCCGGGTCCTCGTCGAAGGTGGAGCCGGCCGGCATCACGCCCGAGGAGGACAGGCTGCTGCCGCCGCAGTACCTCATCTCGGAGATCAAGCTGCGCGTGGCGCGGGCGCCGGTCGAGTGGGACCTCGTCTTGCAGATGGCCGAGCCCGGCGACCCGACCGACGACATGACCAAGCACTGGCCCGCCGAGCGCCCGCTGCTCGAGGCCGGGCGCCTCGTGCTCGACCGCGTCCACGAGGACCAGGAGCTCGTCGACCGCTCGATGTTCGATCCGACGAAGCAGCCGCCGGGGATCGAGCTGTCCGACGACCCCGTGCTGCACTTCCGCTCGGAGTCCTACGTCGAGTCCCAGCGGCGGCGCCTGTCGGAGACCAAGCCCGCCGTCAAGCCCGAGTAGCCGGCGCCCGACGGCACCCGGGCCAGGCGTCGCGCGAGCTACCCTTGCAGGCGTGCCGTTTCCCGCCACCCGCCTGCGGCGACTGCGCTCGACCCCCGTCCTGCGCGAGCTCGTGCGCGAGACGCGCCTGCACGCATCGGACCTCGTGCTGCCGCTGTTCGTGCAGGCCGCCGCCGGCCGCACGCCGATCGCCGCGCTGCCGGGCGTGCAGCGCCTGAGCATCTCGGCCGCCGTCGAGGAGGCGGGCGCCGCGCGGGCGCTGGGCCTGCCCGCGGTGCTGCTGTTCGGCATCCCCGATCGCAAGGACGCCGGCGGCACCGGCGCCTACGACGACGAGGGCATCGTGCAGCTTGCGACGCGCGCGATCAAGGACGCGCACCCCGAGCTGCTCGTCATGACCGACGTCTGCCTGTGCGAGTACACCGACCACGGCCACTGCGGCCTGATCGGCGCCGGCGGGGCCGTCGACAACGACTCGAGCGTCGAGCTGCTCGCCCGCACCGCCGTCTCGCACGCGCGCGCGGGCGCCGACGTCGTCGCGCCGAGCGACATGATGGACGGCCGCGTCGGCGCGATCCGCGCGGCGCTCGACGAGGAGGGCTTCAGCGACGTGCCGATCGTCGCCTACAGCGCGAAGTTCGCGTCGGCCTTCTACGGCCCCTTCCGCGAGGCCGCCGGCTCGGCGCCGGCCTTCGGCGACCGGCGCGCCTACCAGATGGATCCGGCCAACGGCGACGAGGCGGTGCGCGAGGCGCTGCTCGACGTCCAGGAGGGCGCCGACGTCGTGATGGTCAAGCCCGCGCTCGCGTACCTCGACGTCATCCGCCGCGTCAAGGACGCCACGCGGATGCCCGTCGGCGCCTACAACGTCAGCGGCGAGTATGCGATGGTGAAGGCGGGCGCGGCCGCCGGTGCGCTCGACGAGCGCAGCGTCGTGCTGGAGACGCTGACCTCCATCCGCCGTGCCGGCGCCGACATCATCATCAGCTACCACGCGAAGGACGCAGCCCTGTGGCTTCAGACGTGACCGGCCCATCATCGAAGGTGGCGACCCCCAAGATCCGCGCCCGCAAGGGCGGCGCCGCGGTCGCCATGGACGACCTCGACCGACGCCTGCTGAACCTCATGCAGGGCAGCTTCCCGCTGCAGCCGCGACCGTACGCCGCCGTCGCGAGCGCCGCCGAGATCTCCGAGGAGGAGGTGCTGCGCCGCGTCCAGCACCTGCTCGACGAGCGCATCATCCGCCAGGTCACGCCGATCTTCGACACGCGCGCGCTCGGCTACGGCTCGATGCTCGTCGCCGCGAAGGTCGATCCCGAGCATCCCTGGCGGGCGGCGAAGATCATCAACTCGCACCCGGGCGTCAGCCACAACTACCTGCGAAACCACGAGTTCAACATGTGGTTCACGCTCGCCGTCGAGGGCGACTCCGAGCTCGGGCTGCAGGGCACGCTGGACCTCATGCAGGAGCTCACCGGCGCGAGCTCGATCCGCCAGCTGCCGACGCTGAAGCTGTTCAAGATCCGCATGGAGCTGGAGATGGACGGCGACACGAAGTCGTTGTCGACCGAGGGCGTCGCGCAGGAGCCCGTCGACCTCGAGGGCGTCGCCTACGACGAGCGCGACCGCGAGGTCATCCGCGCGACCCAGGGCGACCTGCCGATCGTCTCCGAGCCCTACGCCGCCGCCGCCGCGCGGCTCGGCATGACCGTCGGCGAGCTGCTCGAGCACCTCGCCGGCATGAAGGAGCGCGGCATCCTGCGGCGCGTGGCGGCGATCCTCTATCACCGCCGCGCCGGCTTCTCGGCCAACGGCATGGGCGTCTGGAAGGTCCCCGACGCGAAGATCTCCGAGCT
>JAWVGK010000254.1:0-4809 GCA_033855155.1 Solirubrobacteraceae bacterium
ACAAGCAGCAGGTCGGCGGCAGCTACCAGATCGCGCAGTCGATCTTCACGCAGGCCGACGGCGGCCTGTTCGGCCGCGGCTTCGGGCAGGCCGCGATCCAGCTCGGCGACAACGCGCCGATCCTGCCGGCCGCGCACACCGACTTCATCTTCCCCGTGATCGTCAACGAGCTCGGCCTGCTCGGCGGCGTCGCGGTGTTGCTCGTCTACCTGTTGATCATCGAGCGTGGATTCAAGACCGCGATGCTCGCGACCGATTCGTTCTCCAAGCTGCTGGCCACGGGGCTGACGGCGGTGCTGGCGCTGCAGGTCTTCGTCATCGTCGGCGGCGTCACGAAGCTCATCCCGCTGACCGGCGTGACGCTGCCGTTCATCTCCTACGGAGGCTCCTCCATCGTTGCGAACTTCATCCTTCTGGCGCTGTTGCTGCTCGTGTCCGATCGCGCCCGGCGCGAGGCTCAAGGCGCGTGAACGCGCCGATCCTCAAGCTCTTCGGGCTCGTGCTCGTGCTGTTCGCGGCGCTCGCCGGGATGACGAGCTACAACAGCGTCATCAACGCCAAGGCGTACCGCGAGAACGCGAACAACGCGCGGCCGCAGATCGAGGAGCAGCGCGTGCACCGCGGCGCGATCCGCACGCGTGACGGCAAGGTGCTCGCGCGCTCGACGCTGCAGCCGTCGACGCTGTACTCCCGCCACTACACGCGCGACGGCGCGATCTTCGCGCACGCCGTCGGCTACGACTACCTGCGCACGAGCCGCGCCGGCCTGGAGCGCGAGTACAACGACGAGCTGACCGGCAAGCGCAACGAGCTGACGTCGATCCTCGACGAACTGCGCGGCCGCCGGCGCGTCGGCGACAACGTCGTGACGAACCTCGACCCCGGCGCGCAGCGCGTTGCGATCAAGGCGCTGGACGGGCGCAAGGGCTCGGTCGTCGCGATCGAGCCGGCGACGGGCAAGGTCCGCGTGATGGTCTCGACGCCCGGCTATGACCCCAACAACCTCGACGACGACGGCGTCTTCGCGCGGCTGCAGGCCGACGACGCCAACTCGCCGCTGCTCAACCGCGCGACGCAGGGCGGCTACCCGCCGGGCTCGACGATGAAGGTCGTCACCGCCGCGGCCGCGCTCGACAGCGGAAAGTACACGCCCGAGTCGATCGTCGACGGCAAGTCGCCGATCGTGATCTCGGCGGTGCCGCTGTCGAACTTCTCCAACGAGCAGTTCGGGCCGATCCCGCTGACGACCGCGCTGACGCACTCCGTCAACACCGTCTGGGCGCAGGTCGCCGAGAAGCTCGGCCGCCGGCGGATGGCGAGGTACATGACGCGCTTCGGCTTCGACAGCGACCCGCCGATGGACTACCCCGACACGCAGATGCGCCCCAGCGGGGTCTTCGACGTCAAGCGCGACAAGGTCATCCCGCCGGACTCGGGCAGCGTCGACATCGGGCGTGTCGGCATCGGCCAGGAGCGCCTGCTCGTGACGCCGCTGCAGATGGCGACGGTCGCGGCGACGGTCGCCAACGGCGGCGTGCGGATGAAGCCGCACCTCGCCGACCGCGTCGTCGACGCCGACGGGCGCACCGTCCGGCGCATCGAGCCCGTCGAGGCCGAGCGGGTCATGAGCGCCGACAGCGCCGGCAAGCTCGCCCAGATGATGAGCAACGTCGTGCGCGAGGGGACCGGCGTCGCGGCCGCGCTCGAGGGCATCGAGGTGGCCGGCAAGACCGGCACCGCCGAGCTGAACATCGCCCAGCGCATCAACCAGCCGTGGTTCATCGGCTTCGCGCCGCTGCGCGATCCGAAGGTCGCCGTGGCGGTGACGCTCGAGCGCGTGCAGGGGCCGCAGAGCCAGGGCGGCGCGGTCGCGGCGCCGATCGCAAAGGTCGTCATGCAGGAGCTCCTGAAGTGACCCGCATCGCCGCCGACACCGTCATCGACGGGCGCTACCAGGTGATCGAGCACCTCGGCACCGGTGGGATGGCCGACGTCTACTGCGCGCACGACCTGCAGCTCGGGCGTAAGGTCGCGCTGAAGCTCCTGCACGCCCGCTTCGCCGAGGACGAGGAGTTCCTCGAGCGCTTCCGCCGCGAGGCGTCGTCGGCCGCCGGGCTGCAGCACCAGCACGTCGTGTCCGTCTACGACCGCGGCAGCGCCGAGGGCACGTCGTACATCGCGATGGAGTTCGTCTCCGGGCGCACGCTGAAGCAGCTCGTCGCCGAGGAGGGCGCGCTGGACCCGGCGCGCGCCGTCGACCTGACCGTCCAGATCCTGCGCGCCGCGCGCTTCGCCCATCGCCGCGGCGTCATCCACCGCGACTTCAAGCCCCAGAACGTGATCGTCGACGACGAGGGCCGCGCCAAGGTCACGGACTTCGGCATCGCCCGCGCGGGCGCGTCGGACATGACGCAGACCGGCTCGATCATGGGCACCGCGCAGTACCTCTCGCCCGAGCAGGCCCAGGGCCACGCCGTCAACGCGCGCTCGGACCTCTACTCGATCGGGATCATCCTCTACGAGCTGCTGACCGGGCGCGTGCCGTTCGACGCCGAGTCCGCGGTCACCGTCGCGCTCAAGCAGGTCTCCGAGACGCCGATCTCGCTGCGGCGCATCAACCCCGCCGTGCCGCCCGAGCTGGAGGCGATCACGCTGCGCGCGATCGCCAAGGACCCGGCCGAGCGCTTCGCCGACGCCGACGAGTTCATCGCCGCGCTCGAGGCGGCCGCGGCGCGCATCCCGACGCCGGCCGCGATGGCGGCGGCCGAGGCCGCCGCGGCGTCGCTGCCCGCCACCGCCGGCACGGCCGTCGCCGCCGTGGCGCCCCCGCCCCCGCCGCCCCCCGCCGGCGCCACGCGCGTGCTGGCGCCGGCCGTGCCCTACGTCTCCGACGGCGCGACGCTGCCGCCGCGCCCGCTCGAGCCGCTGCCCGAGCGCTCGCCGCGCTGGCCCTGGATCCTCGGCGCGCTGATCGCGCTCGGCCTGATCGTCGTGCTCGTGCTGTCGATGGGCACCGACCGGGTGAACGTGCCGAGCGTCGTCGGCAGCACGATCTCGACCGCCACGCAGCGCCTGCGCAGCGAGGGCTTCGACGTCGTCTACGTGCGCGACAACTCCGACAAGCCGAAGAACACCGTCGTCGGGCAGGACCCCGCCGGCGGCACGAGCGCCGACAAGGGCTCGAAGGTGACGCTCAACATCTCCGAGGGCCAGCCGATCGTCAAGGTGCCCGACGTCGTCGGCAAGGGCCGCCGCGAGGCGCGCCGGACGCTGACCGACGCGGGCTTTGCGGTGCAGGAGCGCCGGCTGCCGTCGGACTCCGTGCAGGCCGACCGCGTGATCGCGCAGTCGCCGTCGGAGAACTCGCGCGCCGAGCGCGGCGACAGCGTCCGCATCGACGTCTCGACCGGGGCCGAGAAGGTGGCGGTGCCCGGCGTCGTCGGCAAGAGCCAGGACGACGCGAGCGCCGCGATCGAGGCGGCCGGGCTGCGGGTGTCCGTCGCCAAGCGCGAGGACGACGAGCAGGATCCGGGCACGGTGCTCGAGCAGAGCCCCGGCAAGGGCGAGGGCGTCGCGCGCGGCAGCACGGTCACGATCACCGTCGCCGAGGCGTCCAAGCAGGTCACGGTGCCCGACGTCGTCGGCCGCTCGCAGAACTTCGCCACGTCGCTGCTGTCGGGCCGCGGGCTGAAGGTCAACGTCGAGAACCAGCCGGCGGACTCCCCCGACGGCGACGGGCGCGTGCAGGCGCAGACGCCGAGCGCCGACGAGAAGGTCGATCGCGGGACGGAGGTGACGATCACCGTCGGCACGTTCGACCCCGACCTCAACCCGGACCCGAGCACGACGACGACCACCACCCCGACGACGACGACGACGGTGCCGCGGTGAGGATCGCCGTGCTCGCGGGCGGCCGCTCGTCCGAGCACGAGATCTCGCTCGCAGGCGGCGCCTCGGTGGCGGCAGGCCTGCGCGCCGCCGGCCACGACGTCGTCGAGGTGACGCTCGCGCGCGACGGCACCTGGACCTGCGACGAGGAGGAGCTCGAGCTGCGGGCGGGGCGCGGGCTGCTCGGCGCCGACGTCGCGTTCGCGGTCCTGCACGGCCCGTTCGGCGAGGACGGCACGGTGCAGGGGCTGCTCGAGCTGCTCGACGTGCCCTACGTCGGCTCGGGCGTGCTCGCGTCGGCGGCCTGCCTGGACAAGGTCGTCGCCAAGGAGCTGATGGCGCAGGCCGGGATCGACCAGGTCGACTACGCCGGCGTGCGCGCGGCGCGCTGGTCGGCCGAGCGCGCGGCGGTGCTCGGCGAGCTCGAGGCGCTCGGGCTGCCGCTGTTCGTCAAGCCCGCGCGGCTGGGCTCGTCGGTCGGGATCGCGAAGGTCACCGACGCCGCCGGGCTCGGCGCGGCGCTCGACGCCGCCTTCGCGCACGACCCGCGCGTGATCGTCGAGGCGATGAGCGCCGGGATCGAGGTCGAGTGCTCGGTGCTCGGCTCGACCGCCGACGCGCGCGCCTCGCAGGCCGGCGAGATCGTGCTCGAGGCCGACTGGTACGACTTCGCCGCCAAGTACGAGCCCGGCGGCATGACGCTGCGCGTGCCGGCGCGGATCTCCGACGACGCCGCCGCGCGCCTGCGCGCGACGGCCGTCGCGGCGTTCGAGCGCTTCGGCTGCTCGGGCCTGGCGCGGGCGGACTTCTTCGTCGAGGGCGAGCGCGTGCTGCTCAACGAGCTCAACACGATGCCCGGCTTCACGACGACGAGCGTCTACGCGAAGCTGTGGGAGGCCGACGGCATGGCCTACGAGCAGC
>JAWVGK010000255.1:0-9483 GCA_033855155.1 Solirubrobacteraceae bacterium
GCCGACCGAACGCACACGCGGCGCAGTCAACCCTTCGCCGGAGGCATCCCGAAGTACGCGAGGAAGAGGTCGCCCTCGCGGGAGCTCTCGACGAAGCACGACGATGCGGCCGCCTCGACGTCGACGCCGAGATCCACGCTGACGGTGCGCCGCCCGCTGCCGATGGCCACGCTGCGCGCGGCCTGCATGGCGACCGTCGAGTTCGGGGCGTAGCACGCGAGAAACAGCACGACGTCGCCGCGCAACGGCCGCGCGGCGATCAGCGTGAGGGTCGTGCCGTCGAGCAGGAAGCGTGCGCCGCCGCTCTCGGCGATCGCCTCGCGCACGCCGGGGCCGGAGACCAGCGGCGCGGGCGCCGGCGCCAGCCGCGGCTTCAGCACGGCCGCGCCGAAGCGACCGCTGGGCAGCGTCGCGAACTCGCACCACTCGGCGATCGCCGAGACGTCGCGGCCCAGGCGGATCTGAAGCCGGCGGCGCCCGCGGAAGACCCGCGAGCCACGATCCGTCACGCTGCCGGCGGAGACCCCGGACAGCAGGTCGGCCGTCGTCATCCGTCCGCAGCTGACGCGGATCCGGCGCCCGCGGCGCGTGCTCGCCGGTACCGTGATCCGAAGAATGCGGCCGTTCAGCGCGAACGGCACGCCGGCGGCCGTCACGCCGGTGCGCTGCGCCGGCGGCTGCGCCACAGCGGCCGCGGCCGGTCCGGCCGCCACGACGGCGCTCGCGGCGACGGCCGCGCAGGCCGCCATCGCGATCGACGCCCGCATGCGCTTCAGCGCCCGGCTTCGGCCTCGCTCGGCGGCGTCGCCGGCTCCCAGTCGACGGCCTGGCCGAGCGCGGCGCCCTTGAGCACCTTGAGCGTCAGCAGCGCGCACTTCATCCGCGTCGCGGAGATCTGGATGCCGAGCAGGTCGAGGATGTACTGGCGGTCGAGCTTCAGCAGCTCCTCGATCGACATGCCCTTGACCTCGTCGGAGGTCATCGATGCCGACGCCTGGCTGATCGCGCAGCCGTGGCCGGAGAAGCGCAGGTCGGCGATCTTGTTGTCGGCGTCGACGACGATCTCGACCTTCAGCTCGTCGCCGCACAGCGGGTTGGTGTCCTCGAACGCCAGGTCGTGCGGATCGAGGTGGCCCCAGTTGTGGGGGCGCTTGTAGTGCTCGAGGATCTCCTCGCGGTAGATGCTCTCCATGCTGCTCATGCGAAGATCCTCCGTACCTCGTAGATGGCGTCGACCAGCAGGTCGATGTCGGCTCGCGTCGTGTGCACCGCGAACGACGCGCGCGACGTCGCGGACGCGCCGAAGCGCTTCATCAGCGGCTGGGCGCAGTGATGCCCGGCGCGCACGCAGACCCCGCGGCTGCCGAGGATCTCGGCGACGTCGTGGGGATGGATGCCCTCGATCGTGAACGCGACGAGCGCGCCGCGGCGCGCGGCGTCCAGCGGGCCCATGATCTCCAGGCCCGGCACCTCCTGCAGGCGCTCGAGCGCGTACGCGCAGATCTCCCGCTCGTGCTCGCGGACGTTGTCCATGCCCAGGCCGACGAGGAAGTCGACCGCCGCGCCGAGGCCGATGCCCTCGGCCACCTGCAGCGTCCCGGCCTCGAACTTCGCCGGCAGCGTGCCGAAGCGGATCTCCTCGACGGTGACGTTGGCGATCATGTGCCCGCCGCCGAGGAACGGCGGCATCGCCTCGAGGATCTCCGGACGCCCGTGCAGGACGCCGACGCCCGTCGGCCCGTAGGCCTTGTGCCCGGTCCAGATGTAGAAGTCGGCGTCGATCTCGCCGACGTCGACCGGCAGCTGCGGCACGGCCTGCGTGCCGTCGACGCAGACGACCGCGCCGGCGGCGTGCGCGCGCGCGACGATGTCGGCGACCGGGTTGATCGTGCCGGCGGCGTTGGACACGTGCCCGACCGCGACGAGCTTCACGGTCCCCGTCGCCAGCAGCGCGTCGAGCTCGTCGAGCTTCAGGACCGACTCGTCGTCGACCCCGACGACCTCGAAGCGCGCGCCGACCGCCTGGCAGAGCATGTGCCACGGGACGAAGTTCGAGTGGTGCTCCATCTCGGTCACGACGACGGTGTCGCCGGGCCCGACGTTCGCGCGCCCCCACGAATAGGCGACGAGGTTGACGGCCTCGGTCGCGTTCTTCGTGAAGATCGTCGCGCGGGCGGGCCAGTTCAGCCACGCCGCGATGCGATCGCGCGCGCCCTCGAAGAGCTCGGTCGCCTCGGCCGCGAGCGGATAGACGCTGCGATGGACGGTCCCGCGATGGTGCTCGTAGTAGTCGTTCATCGCGTCGAGCACGGGCTGCGGCGTCTGCGACGTCGCAGCCGTGTCGAGGTACACGATGCCCTCGCGCCGCAACGAGGGAAATCCCGTGGCCAGCGGCGTGTCGGCGATCGTGCTCACGCCGACGCTGCGACCTCTTCGCGGATCTGCGCGTAGCCCTCGGCCTCGAGGCGCGTGACGAGCTCGGGCCCGCCCTCGGTGGCGATCCGGCCGTCGAACATGATCGACACGCGCGTCGGCGTGACCATGTGCAGGATGCGCTGGTAGTGGGTGATGATCAGCACGCCCATGTGGCCGTCGGCGACCGTGTTGACGCCGTGCGCGACGACGTTCAGCGCGTCGATGTCGAGGCCGGAGTCGGTCTCGTCGAGGATCGCGAGGCCCGGCTTCTGCAGCGCGAGCTGGAGGATCTCCATGCGCTTCTTCTCGCCGCCCGAGAAGCCCTCGTTGAGGTAGCGCGAGCTGAACTCGCGCGGCACCTTGACGAGCTCCATCGCCGCCTCGACGGTCTTGCGGAACTCCTTCAGGCTAACGTCCGGCTCGCCGCGCGCCTCGCGGTGGGCGTTCATGACCATCCGCAGGTACTTCGTGACGGTCACGCCGGGGATGGCGACGGGATACTGGAAGGCCATGAAGAGGCCCAGCCGCGCGCGCTCGTCGGTGTCGGCCTCGGTGATGTCCTGGCCGCCGAAGAGGATCTGCCCGTCGGTCACCTCGAGGTTCGGATGGCCCATGATCGCGTTGGCGAGCGTCGACTTGCCGGAGCCGTTGGGCCCCATCAGGGCGTGGATCTCGCCCGGGGCGACGGTCAGGTTGACGCCCTTGAGGATCTGCTTGTCCTCGGCCTGGACATGGAGGTTGCGGATCTCGAGCTCGGGCATGGTCTCCTTGGGTCTTAGACGATGGTCGTCGCCGGCTCGCGCGGTGGCGTGAGCTGGCGGTTGTGAAACTCGACGAGCTCGGCGAGCGTCGTGTCGGCGAGCGTCTTGAGGACGTTCGCCTGGACGCGCGTCCACAGCAGCTTCGTGGCGCAGCCACGCCCGGAGTCGTCGTGGTGCGAGCACAGCACGCGCCCGTCGCCGTCCTCGTCGACGAAGCAGTTCATCGGCGCGACCGAGCCCTCGAGCGCGAGCACGACCTCGTTCATCGCGATCTCGTCGGTCGGGCGCGCGAGCTGGTAGCCGCCGTGCGCGCCGCGCGTGCTCTCGACGAGGTTCGCGCGCTTGAGCAGCGCGACGATCCGCTCGAGGTACGCGAGCGGCAGGTTCTCGGCGTCGGAGATCGCCTTCAGCGAGACCGGCTTGCCGGCAGGCTGGCTGCCGAGCTCGATGAGCAGGCGCACGCCGTACTCGGCTTTGGTCGTGAAGAACATGCGGCCGGTAATCCTACCAGCGAGGTCGGGATGGGAGCGAGGGCGGTGGCGCGCCACGTTCGCGCGACGCGGCCCGCGCCTCCCCCTCGGCTGCGCCCCCGCGGCGTCGCGGCGGGCGGGTGGGGCACGGGCCGGTCAGCGGGCGGCTTCGCGGCCGCTTGCGGGTAGCGTTGCCGGGCGCATGCCGGAGTTCCAGCCAGGAGACGTCTTCGTCAACCACCGCATCGAGGGGCTCGCCGGCCGCGGCGGGATGGGGGTCGTGTACCGCGCGCGGGACCTCGACCTCGACCGCATCGTCGCGCTGAAGGTGATCGCGCCGGCGCTCGCCGAGGAGCCGGACTTCCGCGCGCGCTTCGTCGCCGAGTCCAAGGCGGCGGCCTCGATCGAGCACCCGCACGTCATCCCGGTCTACTACGCGGGCGAGCGCGAGGGGGTGCTGTTCATCGTCATGCGCTTCGTCGACGGGCCCGACCTGCGCGCGCTCGTGCGCGCCGAGAGAACGCTCGATCCCGAGCGCGCGGCGAGCATCGTGGCGCAGGTCGGCGGCGCGCTGGATGCCGCGCACGCGCACGGGCTCGTGCATCGCGACGTCAAGCCGGCGAACGTCCTGCTCGGCGCCGAGGACCACGCGTATCTCACGGACTTTGGGCTGACCAAGCGCGCGGCGTCGACCGGCGGGCTCAGCCGCCCCGGCGGCTGGGTCGGCACGCTCGGCTTCGTCGCGCCCGAGCAGATCCGCGGCGAGCGCGTCGACGCCCGCACCGACGTCTACGCGCTGGGCTGCGTGCTCGTGCACGCGCTGACGGGCGGCGCGCCGTTCATGCGCGAGAGCGACGAGGCGACGCTGTGGGCGCACCTCAACGCGCCGCCGCCGACAGACCGCATCCCGCCGCAGTTCGCCGGCGTCGTCGAGCGGGCGCTGTCGAAGGACCCCGCCGACCGCTTCCCGTCGGCGGGCGACCTCGGCCGGGCGGCGTGCGCGGCGGCCGGGCGCAGCGCCGTGCCGGGGCCCGAGCGCAACGTCGCGCGCGGCGCCGCCGCGCCCGAGGGGACGCCGCAGACCGTGGCGACGGCGCGCGTGAGCCTGCCCCCGCACGAGGGCGAGACGCAGGTCTCGCCGCCCGCCGAGCGCGGCGAGACCGCGGCCACGGCGGTGCACCGCGGCGGGGCTCTTGGCGTGCTTGCGCGCCACCCAGTCGCCGCCGGCGGCGCCGCATGCCTCGTCGTGGCGGGCGTCGTCGCCGCGATCGCGCTCGGCGGCGGCGCGGGCGACGACGTCGCCGGCTCGCCGGCGGCGACCACCGCGACGACGACCACGCCGGCGCGTTCGCAGCCGTCGACGATCGGCCGGCGCCAGCAGGTCGCCGTCGAGCCCAACAGCATCACGATCACCAAGGGCCGCGTCTGGGTGATGAGCACGAAGAACGGCAGCATCGTCGTCCTCGACGCGGCGACGGGCCAGCCGATCCACACGATCATCACGCGCGCGGGGGGAACCGCCGTCGCCTCGGGGTTCGGCTCGATCTGGGCGCTCAAGGACAAGACCTCCAGCCTCTTGCGCTACAAGCGCAGCACCCGGCGCCGGGTCGGCGCACCGATCGAGATCAGCGTCGCCGGGCGGCCGGTGATCGTCGCGACTGGCGAGAAGGCGGTCTGGGTCGGGGTGCGCAAGGAGCCCGAGTCGCGCCGGGACGGCTCCGGCGAGTCGCTCGTGCGGATCGATCCCAGCACGAACCCGCCCGGGCAGCAGGCGATCGCCATGCCCGGCGGCGTCGGCGACGTCGCCGTCGGCGAGGGCGCGGTGTGGGTCACGAACACCTTCTCGAGCAGCGTCACGCGCGTCGACCCGAACAACCTCGAGGACACGCGCCGGATCAGGGTCGGCCCGGTCCCCAACGGCGTCGCGGTCGGCGAGGGCGCGGTGTGGGTCGCGCTCGGGCGCGGCAAGGCCGTGGCGCGGGTCGACCCGCGCAAGCGCAGGCGCACGGCGACGATCGCGCTGGGCGTCTCCCCGACGCGGGTGGCCGTCGGCGGCGGCTCGGTGTGGGTCACGGCGCGCGACGCCAACCGGCTGTTTCGGATCGATCCGAAGCGCGATCGTGTCCGCGAGTCGATCGAGACCGACAGCGAGCCGTTCGCCCTCGACGTGACCGACGGACACTACGTCTACCTCACGCTGACCGACGACATCACGGGCGGCGGCGTGCAGCGCGTGCGCTTCTACCCGTAGGTCGCCTCAGAGGTCGCGGCGCGAGACGACGCCGTCCTGCAGCGCGCGCATCGCCAGGTACGAGCGCTTCTGGTTCTGCGGCAGATGCTCGACGCCGAAGAAGCCGAACAGCGTGCGCAGGTGGGCCTTGACGGCGTCGACGGACAGGAACAGCTCGTCGGCGATCTGCTGGTTGGTGGCGGGGGTCGCGAGCTCGGTGTCCTTGTAGGGCCGGCACAGCGCGACGAGCACCGCCCGCTGCGTCGCGCTGAGCGCCGGCAGCTCCGCGCGACTACCGGCGGCAACCGTCGGGTTGGACTCCGACGGCTCGGGCACGCGGAACGCGATCTGCGTGCGGCCGACGCGCAGGACGTCGCCGTCGCGCAGGCGATGGCGCCCGGAGATGCGGTGGGCGTTGACGAACGAGCCGTTGCGCGACAGGCCGTCGTCGGCCGCGGTCCACTCGTCGCCGAGGCGCTCGAGCTCGACGTGCAGGCGCGAGACCTCGGTGTCCCAGACGAGGGCGACGTCGTTGCCGGCGCTGCGGCCGATGGCGACGCGACGCAGCTGCGCGTCGAGCACGAACAGCCGTTGCGCGCCGTCGCCGTCGCGCAGCACGAGGAACGGCGTGCCCGCGCGCTCGGCCTCGATGCGCTCGCGCAGCTCGGCCGGCGTGGCGGCGTGTGGTGAGAGGGGTGAGGGATCCGTCTTCTGCATCTTGGCGCTGAGCTTGGCATATCGGGCCGACGACCCACCCTGGGTGGAGCAATGTCACACCCAAGGGGGGCAGGTGTGAACCATGGTTCGGGAGCGGCGGCGAGGCGCCCGGTGATTGTGCAGTCGTAGCCCACCCTTTAAGGAGCCAGCATGACCGCCACGCCAGCCTCCCAGCTCACCGACGATCAGCTTGTCGCCCGCTTTCGCGCCGGCGACGAGTCCGCCTTCTCGGAGATCCACAACCGCTTCCGTCCAGCGCTGACCGCGTTCGCGCGCCGCATGCTGCACGGCTCCGGCCACGACGCCGAGGACGTCGTCCAGGACGCGTTGATCCGCGCCTACCGCGGCCTGCGCGTGACCGACAGGCCGATGACGCTGCGCCCCTGGCTGTACATGATCGTCCGCAACCGCGCGCTCGACGAGCTGCGCACGCCGCAGCGCGCGGCGGCCTACGACGACGAGCTGCGGATGCGCGCCGTGCCCGACGCCGACCCCGCGCAGCATTGCGCCGACCGCGACGAGATGCGCTTCATCGTGGCGGAGATCGCGCGCCTGCCCGAGCGTCAGCGGATGGCGCTCGTCATGCGCGAGTTCGACGGCCGCACGCATGCCGAGACCGCGCAGGCGCTGCACACGACCGTCCCGGCGACGAAGTCGCTGATCATCCGCGCCCGCTCGAACCTCGCTGCTGCGGTGGTGGCGGCGGCGTAGGTGGCGGGTGTGGTGGCGCGCGGCGTGGCGCGGGCCGGCCGCGGGGTGCGCCGGCGCGGTAGCCTGCCGCGCATGGACGTCAGCAGCATCGAGGCCGTGCTCGGCCGCATCGACGAGGGCCTGCAGGACGCGCGCGCGGCGACGCAGCTGCTGCGCGACGGCGACTACAGCGCCGTCGCCGACCTCAACGAGGTCGTCGACGCATTGGCGCTGGAGATCGCGGAGCTGAAGTCCAAGACCGGCGCGAGCTTCTAGCGCCGTTTCTGCGCAGACTTGTGACAAACCACGCGTCCGCTGTGACGGTTTCCTCGCCACCATCCAGGCATGCAGATCGAGGCGAACCACGAGGGCGCTGAGCGCCCCCTATCCTCGTCTCGACGGCGCGACCTCGGGTTGGCGGAGAAGGCGACCGCACAGCACGGCGTGATCGGCAGACAGCAGCTGCTGGAGCTCGGGTTCAGCCGCGACCAGATCAAGCGGATGCGGCAGGCGCGCAGGCTGCACGACGTTCACCGTGGCGTTTACGCCGTCGGTCACCGCGTGCGCAGCGAGCGCGCACGCTGGATGGCCGCCGTGCTCGCGAGCGGACCGGAGGCGCTGCTGAGCCACCGCTCGTGCGCGGCGCTCGCCGGCATCCGCAGGACGGCGCCGTCCTGCGTCGAGGTGATCGTGCCGCAGCAGCGCGGCACGATCGACGGGGTCCGCATGTACGTCAGCCGTCGCATCCGTCCACAGGACCGCCACAAGGTCGACGGCATTGCGTGCACGTCCGTCGCACGCACGCTGCTGGATCTCGCCGCGACCCGGCCGCGTCGCGAGGTCGAACGCGCCTGCGACGAGGCGAGGTCCAGCAGTGCTTCGACCTCGCGGCGATCGAGGACGTGCTCGAGCGCTCGCCCGGCTGCCGCGGCGCGGCGCGCCTGCGTGCCGTGCTGCGCGAGCACGCGATCGGGACGACGCTGACGCGCTCGGTGCTCGAGGAGCGCGCGCTCGCGGTGCTCGACGGTTGCGGGATACGGCGACCCGAGGTCAACGTCCTGGTCGTGTGCCGGTCCGGCCACGCGACGGAGGTCGACTTCCTCTGGCGCCGGGAACGCGTCGTGCTGGAGACCGACGGCGGCCGCTTCCACTCGACGCCGCGTCAGATCGCGCGCGACCGTCGCAAAGGAGGCCGAGCTCGTCCGAGCCGGGCACCGCGTGCTGCGAGCGACGTGGGTGCAGATCGAGCGCGAGCCGCGCGAGGTGGCGCTCATGGTTCGCGCGGCGCTCGACGCCGGGATCGCGCCGCCGCAGGTGTGAGCGCCTCGCCCCAGGGTGGCTGGCGCGCGCGACAGCGACGCGCGAACCTCGGTGCACAGGCCACGCCGTCTGCGAACGCCGCACCCCAATGGAGGCAAGCACCATGTCCATCAAGGCCCTCGCGCTCATGCTCGCCGCGCTTGCCGCCGTCGTCGCGGCGGGGCTCTACGCGGCGCTGCTGTACTACTCGCTCGCAGACATCGCGTTCGTGCTCGGCGTCGCGGCGGCGTGCGGCGTCGTGGCGCTGCTCGGCCGCATCTTCGGACACAGCGGCCGCGGTGGCGGCGGATCCGACGGCGGCGGGGGCTGGACGTGGTTCGACGGTGGCGGCTGCGGCGGTGGCGACGGCGGCGGTTGCGGCAGCTGATCGCCGCATCCGCCGCGGCCCCCGCTACCCTCTCGACCCCCGTGGAGTACCCGGTCGACACGTTCACGCCCGCCGAGAGCGAGCGCCTGCGCCAGCACGTCACGAACCTCGACCAGCCGGTCTTCGCGCTCGTGAACCTGCCCGAGACCGTCAAGGGCGCGCTGTTCGCGCGCTACTCGCGCTACCCGGGCACGCTGCGGCGGCTGTTCCTCGACGAGTTCGCCGACTCGCTGCCCGGCGTCAGCGCGTCCTACGACAACCAGGAGGGCGCCAGGGCGGCGGACTTCTACGAGCGCATCTTCGTCGGCTACGGCGACGACTCGATCGCCCAGCTCGGCGGCGCGCACGTCGCCTGCGAGTGGGTCTCCAACGTCCTGACGAAGGTCCTGCAGCGCCCGCGCCTCGGCGCGTACCTCGAGCAGTCGACGCGCTACATCGCCTACGACCGCCCGATCGAGGGCAGCGAGCGCTACCGCTACCACCGCGATCCCGAGCTCGGGCCGCACTACGAGC
>JAWVGK010000256.1:0-11451 GCA_033855155.1 Solirubrobacteraceae bacterium
AGCGCCAGCGGCTGCCGAAGCACGTCTTCAAGCAGCTGCAGGGCTCGCTCGCGCGCGGCGAGGCGCTCGACACGGCGCTGGCGGACTCGATCGCGCAGGCGATGAAGGAGTGGGCGCTGGAGCGCGGCGCGACGCACTACACGCACTGGTTTCAGCCGCTGACCGGGATGACCGCCGAGAAGCACGACTCGTTCTACGGGCCGACCGGCGAGGGCTCGGCGATCGCCGACTTCTCCGGCAAGGAGCTCATCCAGGGCGAGCCGGACGCATCGTCGTTTCCGACCGGCGGCATCCGCGCGACGTTCGAGGCCCGCGGCTACACCGCGTGGGACCCCAGCTCGCCGGCGTTCATCCTCGAGAACCCCAACGGCGCGCTGCTGTGCATCCCGACGGCGTTCGTGTCGTGGACCGGCGAGGCGCTGGACTCGAAGATCCCGCTGCTGCGCTCGATGGACGCGCTGTCGCGCTCGGCGATCCGCGCGCTGAAGCTGCTCGGCGACGACAGCGCCAAGCGCGTGTTCACGACCGTCGGCCCCGAGCAGGAGTACTTCCTCATCGACGAGCAGTACTACTACGAGCGCCCGGACCTGCTGACGACCGGGCGCACGCTGTTCGGCGCCAAGCCGCCGAAGGGCCACGAGCTCGACGAGCACTACTTCGGCTCGATCCCCGAGCGGATCCTCGCGTGCATGATGGAGACCGAGCGCGAGCTCGCGAAGCTCGGCGTGCCGGTCAAGACGCGCCACAACGAGGTCGCGCCGAACCAGTACGAGCTCGCGCCGATCTTCGAGAACTCGAACGTCGGCTCCGACCACCAGCAGCTGACGATGCAACTGCTGCAGAACATCGCGCGCCGCTACGGCCTCGTGTGCCTGCTGCACGAGAAGCCGTTCGCGGGCGTCAACGGCTCGGGCAAGCACAACAACTGGTCGATGGGCACCGACGGCGGCCACAACCTGCTCGAGCCGGGCGACACGCCCTCGGAGAACATCCAGTTCCTGTTCTTCTGCGCGGCTGTGATCGCGGCCGTCAACAAGCACCAGGCGCTGCTGCGCGCGTCGGTCGCGAACGTCGGCCAGGACCATCGCCTGGGCGCGAACGAGGCGCCGCCGGCGATCATCTCGATCTTCCTCGGCGGCGAGCTCGAGAAGGTCTTCAACGCGATCGCGGCCGGCGAGGCGGTGGCGTCGTCGGACAACGGCTTCCTCGGCCTCGGGACGCCGGTCCTGCCGCCGCTGCCGCTGCATGGCGGCGACCGCAACCGCACGTCGCCGTTCGCGTTCACGGGCAACAAGTTCGAGTTCCGCACACTCGGCGCGAGCTCGTCGCTCGGGTTCCCGAACACGGTCCTCAACACGATCGCGGCCGAGGCGATCGACGATCTCTGCGACGCGCTCGAGGCGAAGCTCGCCGGCGGCGCGGGGTCGCTCGACGACGCGGTCATCGCCGTCGTGAAGGACACCTACGACGCGAACAGCAGGATCGTCTTCGGCGGCGACAACTACACCGACGAGTGGACTGCCGAGGCCGAGAGCCGCGGACTGGCGAACCTCCGCACGACCCCCGACGCGCTGCCGTGGTTCGTAAACGAGCAGACGGTCGAAGTCATGAGCAAGTACGGCGTGCTGTCCGAGCGCGAGCTCGAGTCGCGCTACGAGGTCGCCGTCGAGCAGTACTTCATCAAGCTCAACATCGAGTCCGAGACGGCGTCGACGATCGCGCGCACGATGCTGCTGCCGGCGGCGGTGCGTCACCTGACCCAGCTGCTCGCCAGCCAGCGCCAGGGCCTGATCGACGAGTTCGCGCCGACCGTCGCCGACTTCCACGCGGCGATCGTCAAGCTCGAGGAGGCAAACCAGGATCCGGGCCTGGAGGGCATGGAGCTGGCGCACTACATGCGCGACACCGTCATCGCCGCGATGAACGACGTCCGCGCCATCGCCGACCAGCTCGAGAAGCTCGTCGCCGACGACCTCTGGCCGCTGCCGAAGTACTCGGAGATCCTGTTCATCAAGTAGCGCCGCCTCCACGACGACGAGAGCCCCGCGGCGTGCGGGGCTCTCGTGCGACTTGTGGGCGCGACATGTCAGCGGCAGAGCGCGCTCGTCCTGATCCAGCCCTTCTGGCCGTAGTCCGACACGATGCGCGTCCATGCACCCGACTTGCTACGGCGCTGGATGGCGACCGGCTGGCCGCGGTGGACGTAGCCCTCGAAGCCGTAGCCGGGCATGCGGGACAGCTTCTCGGCGTCGACGCAGATGCGGCCGCGGCGCTCGCCGCGGCGCAGCTTGCGGGGATGCTCTGCGATCGAGCCGCTGGCGTCCGGCGTGCGGCAGAGGATGCCGACGTTGACCTCGAAGGCGACCGGCTCGGCGCCGGGATCGATCCGGATGCGCGCGCTCGCGGAGTAGCCGGGGATCGCGTCGCGGGGGCCGATCGACGTGACGGCCTTCGGCGGCACGTACTGCGCCGGCTGCGTGTAGCCGGCGAACTTCATCGCGGTCGGACACGACAGCGTGATGCTGCGCTTCTCGCCCGCGGCCGGCGTGCCCGCGGGCACGCTCACGCGCGCGCTGACGACGACGATGCCGGGCGGGACGGGATCGCCGGCCGCGACGTGGGCTCCGGCCGGCGTGCGCAACCCGAGCAGCGCGAACGGCGCCGGTTCGCCCGGCGCGGAGACCGCGGAGCCGAGCACGCCGACGCCGCCGGACGCCTGCGGGGGAGTCGCTGAAGCCGCGGCTTGCGCGGCGGCGGGGACGGCGACGGCCGCCAGGGCGCAGGTCGCGAGGGCGGTACCGAGCTTGCGGGTGATGAACATGGTGGGCTCCGGGTGGTGGTTGGCAGGCGCGCCGTGACGTTGGCGTGCCCGCATCCTGGCCGGCGATCGCCCGCCGTTGGAGGCACCCTGGGTGTGGATCGGCGCACCCGTGACGAACGTCACACCACGCCGGCGCGTTCCGCGCCGAGCCCCGTCTCCGCGCGCACGCGCAGCTCGGCGAACTCGCGCTCGTTGCCGCGCTCGTTCGACAGCATCGTGCCCAGCCAGCAGCCGAGGAAGCCCAGCGGGATCGAGATGATGCCGGGGTTGGCGAGGTCGTAGAACGACAGCGCGCCACCCTCGCCGTCGGGACCGGGCCAGACCTTCGGCGAGATGATCACGAGCACGATCGAGCTCAGCACGCCGAACAGCACGCCCGTCACGGCGCCGGCGGTGTTGAAGCGCCGCCACGTCAGTGCCAGCAGCAGCGCCGGGAAGTTCGCGCTTGCCGCGACGGCGAACGCGAGCCCGACCATGAACGAGACGTTGAGCCCTTGGCCGCCGACGATCGCGATCGCGATGGCGATCGCGCCGATCGCGGCCGCCGCGATCCGCGCCACGAGCAGCTCCTCGTGCTCGGAGTCGTGACCCTTGCGGATGACGTTGGACCAGACGTCGTGCGCGACCGCGCCCGACGCCGACAGCACGAGCCCTGCCACGACCGCGAGGATCGTCGCGAACGCGACGGCCGCGACGATCGCGAGGAACAGGTCGCCGCCGAACGTCCCCTCGCCGCCGCCGAGGAAGGCCGCGAGGTTCGGCGCCGCGAGGTTGCCGCCCTTGCCGGCGGCCGCGACGCCGTCCTCGCCCAGCAGTGCCCGCGCGCCGAAGCCGATGAACGTCGTCAGCACGTAGAAGGCGCCGATGATGAACATCGCCCACACGACCGACGAGCGCGCCGCGCGCGAGTCGGGCACGGTGAAGAAGCGCATGAGGATGTGCGGCAGCCCGGCGGTCCCCAGCACGAGCGCGATCCCGAGCGAGACCGTGTCGATCGGGCTCGACAGGAACGTCCCCGGCCCGAGCGAGAACGTCGACTCGGCGGTCGTGTTGCTCGCCGCGCGGTTGAAAAGCTCGATCGGGTTGAAGCCGACGCGCTCGAGCACGAACAGCGACATTACGAGGATCGCCGTCATCAGCAGGCAGGCCTTGATGATCTGCACCCACGTCGTCGCGAGCATGCCGCCGAAGACGACGTAGCAGAGCATCATCACGCCGGTGACGAGGACGGCGATCGAGAAGTCGATGCCGACCAGCGCCTGCACGAGCACGCCCGCGCCGACCATCTGCGCGATGAGGTAGAAGGCGGCGACGGTCAACGTTCCGATCGCGGCGGCGGTCCGGGCCGGACGCTCGCGCAGGCGAAACGCCAGCACGTCGGCGATCGTGTACCTGCCGGCGTTGCGCATCCGCTCGGCGAGCAGGAACATGACCGTCAGGAACGCGACGAGGAAGCCGACGGAGTACAGGAAGCCGTCGAAGCCGAAGACGAAGATCAGGCCGGCGATGCCGAGAAACGACGCCGCCGACAGGTAGTCGCCGGAGATCGCGAGGCCGTTCTGGACGCCGCTGATCGAGCGCCCGGCGGCCCAGAACACGTCGGTGCCCGTCATGCGCTTGGACGCCCAGTACGTCACGGCGAGGGTGATCGAGAGGACGATCGCGAAGATCACGAGCGCCTCGACGTTGGCGGCGGCGATGATCATGACGCCGTCGCCTCCGGGCGCGAGGCGCTCGGATCGTCGCCGAGCGAGCGGCCCGCCGGGCCCTGGCCCGCGGCGCCCAGCGCGCGCGCCACGACCTTGTCCGACAGCGCGTCGTACACGCGCTCGGAGCGGCGCAGGTACATGAGCCCGAGCGCGAACACCATGATGAACTGCGTCAGCGCCAGGCAGTAGCCGACCGTCAGGCCCTCGTAGACCGAGCGGCCCATGAAGTCCGGCGCGTAGCCTGCGAGCAGGACGAAGCCGACGTACCAGGCGAGGAAGAAGATCGTCGCGGGCAGGACGAAGCGCTTGCGCGCCCCGGTCAGCTCGCGGAACTCCGGCGATGCTTCGACCGCCTCCCAGTCGATGCGCGGATCCGGCGCGGCCGGCATGGCGTCCTCCTTGTCGCTCGGGCTTGTGTCGATCGCCACTACCCGGCGTGCAGGGGCGCCAAGCGAGCAGGCGGGAACCTGCTCGCGGCGTCAGCGCGAGGGGGTCTGGCGGAAAACCGGTCGGATGTTCCCGTTTCCACCAGACCCCTGCGCTAGCCGCCAGCCGCCAGCCGCGGCGGTCCTACAGCGACTTCAGGAATGCGATCGACGGCATGAAGAAGTACTCGCCGCCCTTCATCGTGACCGCCTGCGGCGCCGCGTCGACGGTCTTGAACGTCGCGCCGTTCCACGCCACCGGGCACTTCGTCTTCGGGCGCGTCCCCTGGCCGATGACCTGGTCGAGCCCGGGGTTGCCGTGGCTGCTGTTGAACGGAAAGCCCGTGTTGTCGGCCCACGTCTGCTGCGTGAACTCAAACTGCTCGCTGACCTGGGAGTTGAAGGCCATGAACAGCAGCCCGACGCCCTTCGTCGGCCGCGCCGAGGGCGGCAGCTCCGCGTTGATGTCGTCGCTGCGCGTCCCGTAGACCTGACCGCGCCGCGCCATGATGTGCCGGCGCTCACCCGCCGGATCCACCGGGTCCTCCGCGCCGCCCGAGCCGCGCGGATTGGTCTTGCGGATGTGCCCGTGGAACGGACACTTGCGGCCGTCGTCACCGGAGTAGTTGAAGTCGTTGGGCACCGGCTGCGCGCCGTTCGTCGCCTGCGAAGTCAGCGGCGTCCCGTCGCGGAAGCGGCCGACGATCGTCGCGCCGGCGCGCCGGCGATCGGCACCGACGAGCCCGAGCGCGTCGGCGAGATCCTTCTCGGCCTGGTGGAAGCGGCGGACGTTCTGCTCGAGCTTGCGAAAGACGAAGAAGCTGCCGAAGTGCTGCACCGGATTCGGCGCCGCCTTGTCCTTGACGAGCACGCGCCCGAGCGCGAACTTCGGATCCCAGCCAGCGGGCGTGTGCGGCTCGGCCGCGATGTCCTCCGCGAGGAACAGCGGTTGGCTGCGACCGTCGACGTAGCCGAAGTGCTCGATGCCGACGCCCTGCGCGTTCTCCTGGTGGCGCGCGGTCTCGACGCCGAGCAGCTTGACGCCGGGCGTGAACAGCGCGTCGATCGCCGTGCGCGTGGCGGTGACGCTCGCCTTCTTGCGATCGCCGATCAGCACGACGGCATGGATCGTGTGGCGGAAGGTCGCTTCCCAGCTCGTGACCGGCGGGTCGGCGAGCGCTTGGACCGAGGCGCCCGAGCGCATCCCGTCGCGAAACGGCGCCGCGGTGCCGTCGCCCGCGCCCGGCACCTTGTTGGCGGGGATCCCGAGCTTGGCGTAGCCCGTCTGCGTGATGCCCACGCCGATGTACACCGAGCCCTCGACGTGGTCGGGTCCGTTGAAGCGATCGACCTCGAGCAGGTGCTTCTTCGCCGACTTCATCTTGCGCGCGACGTTGTGCAGGAACGCCCGGCCCTCCGCCTTGTCGGAGAACTGCACGAACAGGATCTGCATGTGCTGGCGCACGTGTCCCTTGAGGATGTTCGGCTGCAGCTGGCTGAGCATCGCTGCGGCGTCGCCGGTCGCGGTCTTCCATTCCAGCGGCTTCGTCAAATCGACCGGCATCTGCGCGTACCTCGCTTAGCGTCCGTGGTGGTCCCTGCGCCGAACCTAACGTTGCCGAGGACGCAGGGTTGCGCGTAGTGGAGCGATCTCACACAGCGCCGCGAACGCTGGCCCGCGGCCGCGGATGCGAAGCTGTCGCCCGTGCTCGAGCCGCTGAGACGCGTCACCGCAACGCGCTACGTCGCGCCGCTGCGCGAGGGCGGCTCGCTGCCGGGACTGCTGGAGGCCGACGACGACGGCATGTACGTGACGAAGTTCCGCGGCGCCGGCCAGGGCGAGGGCGCGCTCGTCGCGGAGGTGCTGGCCGGCGAGCTCGCGCGCGCGCTCGGGCTGCCGGTGCCCGAGCTCGTCGTCATCGACGTGCCGCCCGAGATCGGCCACGCCGAGCCCGACCCCGAGATCCAGGAGCTGATCGGCGCGAGCCCCGGCGCGAACCTCGGCATGGACTTCCTGCCCGGATCGCTGGCGTTCTCGGCGCCGCCCGACCCGCCGATCGACCCGCGGCTCGCCGCCGACGTCGTCTGGTTCGACACGCTCGTGACGAACGTCGACCGCACGCACCGCAACCCGAACCTCGTCGTCTGGGGCGGGCGGACGTGGCTCATCGACCACGGCGCGTCGTTCTTTCGCCAGCACGGCCCGCGCCTGCTCGCCGAGACCGCCCACGACGCCGTGCCGATGCTCGCCGACCACGTCCTGCTGCCCTACGCCGGCCCGCTCCGCGACGCCGACGAGCGGCTGGCGGCACGCGCGCTGGCGGCCGTCGGCGCGGCCGTCGCGCTCGTGCCGCCGGCATGGCTGGGCGTCAACCCGGCCGCGCGGCGGGGGGACTTCGCGGCGTTCCTGAGCTCGCGCCTGGCCGCGCCGCGCGCCTTCGTCGACGAGATCGAGCGCGCGCGTGGGTGAGCGCCCGCCCCAGCCGTTCGCCTACGCGCTGCTGCGCGTCGTGCCGAGCGCCGAGCGCGGCGAGTGCCTGAACGTCGGCGTCGCGCTGTTCTGCCGCCGCCACGACTTCCTCGAGCTGCGCACGCATCTGGACGCCGAGCGGCTGGCGGCGCTCGCGCCCGGCCTCGATCCCGAGCCGCTGCGCTCGCGACTGGACGCGCTGCGCCTCGTCGTCGCGGGCGACGGCGCCGGCGGCGCGCTGGCGGCGCTCGAGCCGTCCGAGCGCTTCGGCTGGCTCGTCGCGCCGTCGTCGACGATCATCCAGCCGTCGGACGTCCACGCCGGCATGACCGACGACCCGCGCGCGACGCTCGATCGACTGTTCTACGCGCTCGTCGTGTCGCCGAAGAGGCCCTGAACAGTGTTCAGCGGGAAGTCACGCCGGTGCAGAACATGTCCGACGTTCTCACGTTGGGGCTGCCGGACGGCCCGCGAAACGGGTCCCATCGCAGCGGTCGCGTCGCGGCCGACGGCGCGACGGCGGCGCCCCCGCCAGCGGCCTTGCAGCACCGTGTCGCCGACCACGCCGCCAGCGGCGCGCTGCGCGACCTGCTCGCCCATCACGGGCTCTCCTACGCTCGCCAGCCGCTGTCGGAGGGCACAGTCTTCGGGTTGTCGGGCGCGCTGGACCTCGGCGTGCGCATCGCCGACGGTGCGATCCCGCCGATCGACGTCGAGGGCCGCGCGCCGTCGCTGGAGCTGGAGCTCTGCCGCCACCTCGGCGTCGAGGCGCGGTGGCTCGCGACCGACGATCCCGCCCTCGGCTGGGAGCATCTACGCGGCGAGCTCGAAGCCGGCCACCCCGTGCTGCTGCGCGCGGACATCGGCGAGCTCGACTACCACGCCAAGCGCCGGCACGACACGCGCCACGTGATCCTCGTCACCGCCTGCGACGTGCAGGCCGGGGTCGTGTGGGTCCTCGACCGTTGCTTTCCGGAGCCCCAGCGCTGCACGCTGTCGTCGCTGGCCGCGGCGCGCGCGTCGCGCGGCTGGCCCGAGCCCGCGCGCCACGGGCTGCTGCGCGTGCGCGTCCCGGCGAAGCTGCCCGCGCCGCGCGGCGCGATCGCCGCGGCGCTCGCGTGCGTCGTGCACAGCATGCGCAACCCGCCGGCCAGCGGCCACCCGCACGTTCGCTGCGGCCTCGCCGGCATCGACGCGCTCGCGGCTGCGTGGCCGCAGCTGCCCCGGCTCGCGGGCCCGCGGTTGGGCCAGACGCTCGACGGGCTGCGCTTTCGCATCCGCGACGCCGGCACCGGCGGAGCGCTGTATCGCTCGCTGCAGGCGCGCTTCGAGCACGACGCCGCGGCGCTGCTGGACGCGCCGCAGCTCGGCCGCGCGGCGCTGCTGTGCGACGACCTCGCCGACGCCTGGCGCGCGCTCGCGGCGGCCACCGAGGACGCGGAGCCCGAGCGCGCGCACCGCGTCGCGGGCGACTGCGTGCGGCGCATCCACGCGCTCGAGCACCGCCACGTCGAGGCGCTCGAGCTGCACCTGTGGCTCGACCGGGCCGCGCGCACCTGACGCGCCGCGCCCTCGCGCGCGGGCATCGGAAAGCTGGCGTACGCGCGCTCGCGCGAGATTCCGATCACTAGCATCGACGTGGATGCGTGACTACAGATCGGCGATCCGCACCCACGTCGTCCTCTACGACGGCGGGATGGGCGCGACCCTCGAGCAGTTCGACCTCTCGCTCGAGCACGACTACAAGCTCCCCGGGCGCGCGCACGAGGCGCTCGTCCTGCACCGTCCCGACGTCATCGCCGGCGTGCACGAGTCGTTCGTCGCGGCGGGCTCGGACGTCGTGCAGACCGACACCTTCCAGGCCAGCCGCCTGAAGCTCGACGAGTGGGGCCTCGGCGACGCGACGCTCGAGATCAACCGCCGCGCCGGCGAGATCGCGCGCACGTCCGTCGGCGAGCACCGCTTCGTTGCCGGGTCCGTCGGCCCTACCGGGTACCTGCCCTCCTCCGACGACCCGACGCTCGGCGACATCTCCTTCCGCGCGCTCGTCGACACGTTCTCCGAGCAGTGCCTCGGCCTCATCCAGGGCGGCGTCGACGTCCTGCTGATCGAGACCGCGCAGGACATCCTCGAGGTCAAGGCGGCGATCTTCGGCGCGCGCGCCGCGATGAAGCTCGCCGGCCGCGACGTGCCGATCCAGACGCAGGTCTCGCTGCTGCCCAACGGCGGCAAGATGCTGCTCGGCACCGACATCTCGGCCGTGCTGACGACGCTCGAGGCGCTCGGCGTCGACGCGATCGGGTTGAACTGCTCGACCGGCCCCGAGGACATGCGCGACGCGATCCGCTTCCTCGGCGAGTTCTCGCCCGTGCCGGTGGCGTGCATCCCCAATGCCGGGATCCCGATCCAGGGCCATGACGGCGAGACGATCTTCCCGGAGGGCCCCGAGCAGTTCTCGCGGACGCTGATCGACTTCGTCACGCGCTACGACGTCAGCATCGTCGGCGGCTGCTGCGGCTCGACGCCCGAGCACATCAGGATGGTCGCCGACGGCGTCAAGGGCCGGCGCGTCAAGGCGCGCCCGGTGCCGCGCGCGACGCACGTCAGCTCGATGATCGCCGCGACGCCGCTCGTGCAGGAGCCGCGCCCGACGATGGTCGGCGAGCGCGTCAACTCGCAGGGCTCGCGCAAGGCCAAGCAGATGCTGCTCGCCGACGACTACGACGGCCTCAGCCAGATCGCCGAGGACCAGGTCGACGGCGGCGCGCACGTGCTCGACCTGTGCGTCGCGCTCGTCGAGCGCGACGACGAGGCCGAGCAGCTGCGTCGCGTGGCTGAGCGCGTGTCGCTCGCGCAGCCGGCGCCGATCCAGGTCGACTCGGCCGAGCCGGACGTCATCGAGGCCGCGCTCGAGCAGATCCCGGGCCGCGCGATCGACAACTCGATCAACCTCGAGGCGGGCCGCGACAAGCTCGACCGCGTCGTGCCGATCGCGCTCGCGCACGGCGCCTGCCTGATCGCGCTGACGATCGACGAGGTCGGGATGGCGAAGACCGCCGAGCGCAAGCTGGAGATCGCGCGCCGCCTGAAGGAGCTGTGCTGCGACGAGCACGGCCTCGATCCCGACGCGCTGATCTTCGACTGCCTGACGTTCACGCTGACGACCGGCGACGAGGAGTGGCGCCCGTCGGCGATCGAGACGATCGAGGGCATCCGCCTGATCAAGCAGCAGATCCCGGACGTCAAGACCTCGCTGGGCGTCTCGAACGTCTCCTTCGGCGTCGGCCCGCGCGCGCGCGCGGTGCTGAACTCGGTCTTCCTGCACCACTGCGTCGAGGCCGGGCTGGACCTCGCGATGGTCAACCCGAACCACATCACGCCGTACTTCGAGATCGGCGCGACCGAGCGCAGGCTCGCCGACGACCTCGTCTTCAACCGCCGCGAGGACGCGCTCGAGCTGTTCATCGCGCATTTCGAGTCGCAGACGGAGAGCGACGAGGACGATTCCCGCGCCAACCCGACCGAGGGCATGGAGCCCGAGGAGGCGCTGCACTTCCACATCCTGCGCCGCAAGAAGGAGGGCGTCGAGGAGTGGATCGAGCGCTCCGTCGAGAAGATCGGCGCCGTGCCGACGCTCAACGAGGTGCTGCTGCCGGCGATGAAGGAGGTCGGCGACAAGTTCGGCGCCGGCGAGCTGATCCTGCCCTTCGTGCTGCAGTCGGCGACGGTGATGAAGCGCGCCGTCGCCCAGCTCGAGAAGTACCTCGACCGGATCGAGGGCTACACGAAGGGCACGGTCGTGCTGGCCACGGTCTTCGGTGACGTCCACGACATCGGCAAGTCGCTCGTCAACACGATCCTGACCAACAACGGCTACACGGTGGTCGACCTCGGCAAGCAGGTGCCGATCGGGACGATCGTGGACGCCGCGAAGGAGCACGACGCCACGGCCATCAGCCTGAGCGCGCTGCTGGTGTCCACCTCCAAGCAGATGCCGGCCGCGATCCAGGAGCTGTACTCGCAGGG
>JAWVGK010000257.1:0-7106 GCA_033855155.1 Solirubrobacteraceae bacterium
CCGCGCCCGATCCGGGCGAGGTTGCGCACCGCGTGGAAGGCGACCTCCGGCACGTCGGCGCACGCCTGCACGCAGAGGTCCCCGCCCGAGCTTGCCGGGTCGAGCTCGTCGCCGGGCAGCGCCTCGATCTGGTGCAGCGCGTCCGGGCGCTGCGCGGCGATCCCGAAGCGGTCGCGGCCGTCGCGCTCGAACAGCGTCGGGCCGAAGCCGAGCGTGACCGAGAGGTTCGACGCCGGCATGCCGGCGGCCTCGCCGGTGTCCGGCGGCGGCGCGAGCGCGTCGACCGAGCCGTCGCCGAGCGACTCCCCCGCGCTCAGCCGCGCGGCCGCGGCCGTCCAGCGCCGCATCAGGTCCTGGACGTCGGCGCGCGACGCGCCCTCGACGACGTCGAACGCCGCGATGTGCAGCCGTGACTGCGTCGGCGTCGTGATGCCGGCCTGGTGCGGGCCGTAGAACGCGACGACGTCGCTGCGGCCGCCGGCTCCCGCCTCGCCGCCGTCGAGCGCGGTCGCGATCGCGCCGCCGGCGACGAGTCCGCCGGCCGTCAGGCCGGCCGTGCCGAGGAACCGGCGCCGGTTCATCTCCAGGCGCGCCATCAGCTGTGCAGCCTCGCCGCCACCTGCGAGAGGGGTTCGGCCAGCGCGTCGACGAGCTGGCTGAACGTCCGCCGCTGGGCGGTCCCGACGGTGTCGTAGCTGGGGTACCTGCCGCCCTTCTTGATCCGCCCGAGCTCCGCCTGGACGGCGTCGAAGCGGTTGGCGACGTTCGTCGCGAGCGCCGCGTCCTTGCTCCGCAGCGCAGGCGCGAGCAGTCCGAAGGCCGTCTCGGCACCCGACACGTTGGCCTCGAAGTCCCACAGGTCGGTGTGTGAGTAGCGGTCCTCCTCGCCGGTGATCTTCGACTTCGAGACCTCGCCAAGCAGGCCGGTCGCGCCGTTGGCGAGCTGGTCGGGCTGGTAGGTCTCGGTCTGCACCTTGGCCTCCAGGCGCTTGACGTCGGCGACGAGCTTGTCGGCGATCGCGCTCATCCCCTTCGTCGTGCCGTCCCTCCAGAGCGCCTGCTCGAGGCGATGAAAGCCCGTCCACTCGTCGCCGGCGGCGACGTCGTTGACGCGCGCATCGATCTGGGGGTCGAGGTCGCCGAAGCTCTCGGCTACCGGCTCGATCGCCTCGTACGGGTAGCGTGCGGACGCGAACAGCGACTTCGCCTTGGCCGTGTCGCCCGCCTTGATCGCGGCCGCGAACGCCGTCGCTCGCTTGGTCAGCTCGGCCGACTGCGTCTTGACGTAGGACTGGTAGCCCGCGACCGCGGACTGCAGGCGCTTGTCGGAGGTCTGCGCGACGGCGCTGCCGCCGACGACGAGGTCGCCGGTCGCGGCGGTCTTGCCGCCGGGACAGGAGATCGTGTAGCTGCCGGGCTGCAGCGTCAACGTGAAGTCGCCGGACAGCCCCGGCGCGAGGTTCTCCTTCTCGCCGATGATCTTCGAGCCGTCGAGGACCTCGAACTCGCTGACGCGCGCGGTGCCGGAGTTCGTCACGACGAACGTCGTCGGGCCAGCGTCGGCCTTCAGCGTCGCGGGGTCACAGCCCGCGTCGGTGAGCCGCACCTCGACCCTCTTCGTCCCGGCGGACGCGTCGTCGCTCGAGCCGCAGGCGGCGAGCAGGACGGCGGCGACGAGCACCAGCAGCGTGGCGGTCGTCGCGGTCTGCATCGAGCCACGGCGAAAGCGCGCGCGGACGCGGTCGGGCAGCAGCAGGAACAGCAGCATCGGCACCGCGTACGCGACGTAGCCGACGACCTCGGCGACGGCCGGCAGCGGCTGCAGGCCGAGCATCCCGGTCAGCAGCGCCGCGGTCCACGTGCCGGGTACCACGAGCCACTGCAGGTCGAACGCCTGCTGCTGGCCGACGGTCAGCCACCCGGCCCCGTGCGCGGTGTGCAGGCCGCTGGCGACGAGGCCGGCGGCGACGAAGACGAGCACGATCCCGGTCACGCGGAAGAAGCGTGCGAGGTTGAGCTTCACGCCGCCGCGGTAGATCGCCGTGCCGATCGCGACCGCACACAGGATGCCGAGCAGCGCGCCAGCGCCGGCGCTCGCCGGGCTGTCGGAGTTCTGGAAGACCGCGAGCAGGAAGACGACGGTCTCGAGACCCTCGCGGATGACGGCGAAGAACGCCATGCCGACGAGCGCGCCCGTGGTGCCCGCGGCCAGGGCGCCCGCCGCGCTCGCACGCAGATCCTTGCTGATCGTGCGCGCGTGCTTGCGCATCCAGAGGATCATGAACGTGACCGCGCCGACGGCGAACGCGGAGATGATCGTCTCGAGACCCTCCTGCTGGCGCTGCGGGAGATCCTGGTTGAGGATCTCGAGCGCGACGCCCGCTGCGACGCAGATCCCGATCGCGCCCCCGACGCCGATCCACATGAACTTCAGGGCTCCACGCCCGCGCGGATCCTGGCGCAGGAACGCGGCGATGATCCCGACGATCAATGCAGCCTCTACACCTTCTCGCAGACCGATCACGAACGTCGGCAGCATGTGGAAACCCTCCTTCCCCTTAGGGCACCCTACTTAGGTTGCCCGAAAAGCTACCAGCATGGTCGGGATGATGTGGCGCGAGCCTGCGCCGTGATCGGCGGCCTGGCCTCGTGGGGGATACGCCGAGCATGTGGAGCACACGCGTTACGGTGCGCGACATGCCGAAGATGATCCAGATCCGCGACGTGCCCGACGACGTCCACCGGACGCTGAAGATGCGCGCCGCAGCGGCCGGGACGTCGTTGTCGGACTACATCAAGCGCGACCTGGAGATCGCCGCTTCGCGCCCGACGCTCGACGAGATCGACGCGCGCGTGCGCGAGCGTGGTTCGACGGGCTTGCGGAGCGCAACGATCGTGTCGACGCTGCGCGAGTTGCGCGACGCATAGTGGCGGTGCTCGACGCGTCGGTCCTCGTCGAGTACCTGGCCGGCGCCGAACGCGCACGGGCAATCGGAGCGCGTCTGCTGGCTGACCCGGGCGCGCTCTGGGCGCCGCATCTCGTCGATGCCGAGATCGGCCACGTGCTGCGCCGCGCCGTCGCGCGCGGCGACCTCACCTCGGCGGCAGCCGGTGCCGCGCTGTCGGACCTGGCGGTGTTCCCGTTGCGCCGCGCCGCGCACGTCGGGCTGCTCGAGCGTGCATGGGAGCTGCGCCGGAACGTGTCCTTCCACGACGCGCTCTACGTTGCGCTGGCGGAGCGACTCGACGAGCCGCTGCTGACGCTCGACGCTCGTCTGGCGTCGGCGAGCGGCGTACGGGCCGAGGTCGTGGTGGTCGCCTGACGATCAGCCGGTGCCAACAACCCGCAGCTGCCGGGCGTAGGACTTCGCGAAGCGCTCGGCGGCGTCGGCGCTGAACAGGCAGCGCGGGTAGCGCAGGGTGACGTTCAGCCGACCCGCGACGGTCACCGCCCCGACCGAGATGCTCAGCGGCGAGCGCGAGGGCGTCGAGAACCACAGCTCGCAGACCTCGCCGGCGTCCTCGCCGAACCACGCCGCCCCGTCGACCGCTCCGAGGTCGCAGAGCATCGCCGCGTCGACGCTGTGATTCGTCGTCAGCGGCCGCAGCACGACGATCGACTGCTTCGCCCACAGCCCGAGCATGCCGTTGCGGCGCAGGGCCTCGATCAGTGCGATGCCGGTGCGCGCTCGATCGTAGCGCTCGACCTGCGCGCCGACGGCCTTCAGCGCCGCGCGCGCGCCCGATCGCTCGCGGCCGGTCGTCGAGACGCGCGTGTTGAGCGAGAAGTTGCCGATCGTCTGCTGCTGCCAGCGCTGCGGACGCAGGTTCGCGGCGATCAGCACGCCGATGCGCCGGCCGGACGCGTCGTGGTCGCGGTTCCAGCGGGCGATCGTCAGGTGCAGCGCGGCGACGAGCGCGCTCGTCCCGGCGCGCGACGGGTCGACGGCGTGCAGCCGGCGCGTCTCGGCGGCCGCCAGCACGAACGTCTGGAAGCCGACGCCGGGGTCCTCGCCAGGGTCGTCGGCGGCAAGCTCGGCGGGCTGCGACAGCACGTCGCGCAATCGCTCGACCGCGCGCTTGCGCAGTCGGCGATGCAGCGGCGCATGGCCTGCCGCCGGGCGCACGGGAAGATCCTCGGCGGCGAGGAAGTCCAGCGGGCGGTCGTCGTGGTCGCCGGCGTAGGCCCGCGCGATCGACCGCAGCACGCGCAGCGCACCGAAGCCGTCGCAGGCGGCGTGGTTGAGGTTCAGCATCAACACGTCGCCGTCCGGGTGCCGGGCGAGCAGGACGTGCAGCGGTGGCCGGTCACCGGTCGCGACCTGCATCGCGTACAGCCGCGAGCGCGCCGCGTCCAGCTCGTCCTCGTCGCGGCACGCGACGAGCTCGAGGACGTCGCGCGTGGCGCTGCGCGGTCCGAGCACGGCGTCGAGCGCCGACCGCAGCCGCACCTCGTCGAGTCGTCCGCCGACGCTCGCCTCGAGCTGCACGCTCCAGGCCGACTCGGCCGGATCCAGCAGCCCCGCCGCCTCGCGCGACGGGCTCGCCTCGCCCGGAGCCCACTCGCATTCCAGCACGCAGTCGTGGTCGCCCTGGCGCCCGCGCAGCAGCCACAGGGCGTCCTCGTAGATGCCCACGACGTTGTGCAGGATCGCGCGGCGCAGCGAGTATCCCGCCGTGCCTCGCGCCGGACCGGTCAGCGGCGAGACCGCGTCGACGTGCGCCGCAAGGCGGTTGTCGTCGACGACGACGTGCAGGCTGTCGTTCGGCTGGTTCTCGCGCAGCGAGACCATCCCGCGGTGATACAGCCGGCCGGCGGGGCCGTCGCGATGAAAGTGCCCGCTCGCGTCGAGGTGCGCGAGCAGTGCGACGGGGTCGCGCAGCGGCGGCAGCTCGGAGTCGGCCGTCGCCGTGACGGCGCCGCCGGCGTCCTCCAGGCGCTCCTGCAGCGTTGCCGGGCCAGCGGCGCGCTGCGGCGCGCCGGCGTTGCCGCGTCCGAACAACCTCACGACACGACGGCCAGCGCGCCGGGACGGATCGCGAAGACCGCCTCGTCGACGTCGCCGACGTGATCGCCGTCGACGTGCAGCGGGATTGCGCGGCCGTCGATCGAGACGCAGCGCAGCCCGTCGACGTCGCGAAAGGCGTTGATCTGCGGGTGGCCGGCCATCGAGCGCCCGGGCGACAGCACGCGCAGCGCGATGGTCGCGACGTCGCGCGGCCGCACGCCGCGCAGCACCAGCCCGGCGAGCGAGGCCGTGCCGAGCCCTCCGCCCGGCGCGAGCGCGAGCGGCTTGTCGCCGAGGTACGTGAACGCCTCGCCGTTCTGGACGAGCGTCGTGATCGCGCAATCGACGCCGTCGCGCACGTGGACGTCCATCCGCGGCGGGTCGCGCACGTACTCGCGCAGCGCGGTCGAGATCGCGCAGTAGACGAAGTACGGCTCGCGCAGGCGATGGTGCTTGAGCCGCGGCTGGCGGTCGATGCGCTTGACGACGCTGGCGTCGTAGCCGTAGCCGCTGGCGAACGTGAACGCGCGGCCGTTGACCGCGCCGAGGTCGATGCGCCGCGGGCGCCAGTCGTCGGCCATCCGCAACAGGTGCTCGGTCGCGTCGACGACGTCACCGGGGATGCCGAGCGTCTTGCACAGCACGTTCGTCGCGCCGCCCGGCAGGCACGTCATCGGCGTCTCCGAGCCGGCGAGCCCGTTGGCGACCTCGTTGACGGTCCCGTCGCCGCCGAACGCGACGACGACGTCGTAGCCCTCGTGCTTGGCCTCGTGGCAGATGTCGGTCGCGTGGTCGCGCGCCTGCGTGTCGATCGCCTGGACGTCGTAGCGGCCGTGCAGCGCGGCGATGACGAGGTTGCGCAGGCGCGGCTGCACCATCGTCGCGTACGGGTTGACGATCACGAGCATCCGCTTGCGCTCGGTCTGGCGCTCGAGCGTCGCGCGTTCGACGAATCGCCCTGGCACATGGGTGGCCACGGGCGCACTACAGCAGGCCAGCCGCGCGAGCGTCCGGCTCGGCCGGTCGTGCGTGCGGCCTCGCGGGCTAGCGCTCCGCGAACAGCTCGGCGATCGGCAGCGCGAAACCGTGCAGCAGCGGTGAGGACAGCGTGTCGCCGAGGGCGAGTTCGTGGGTGGCGTCGAACGTCGCAGCGGCCGGGTCCGAGCGCCGCAGCGCGCGCACGACGGACTCGACGCCGTCGACGAGCCACAGCTCCGCGAGCCCCTGGCGCTCGTACGTGCGCCGCTTGATCCCCACGTCGTAGCGCCAGGTCGACGGCGAGCGGATCTCGATCGCGAGGTCCGGCAGCGGATAGGGCCAGGGGTCGTCCGTCGCCGGCATGCGCTGCTCGGAGTACCAGAGCACGTCCGGCGCGTAGACGTTGCGGTCGTCGAGCATGACGTCGATCGGCACGACGACCATCCCGCGTCCTGCCTGCGCCCGGGTCCAGTCGGTCAGTGCGAGCAGCAGGCGCATGGACAGCAGCGCGTGTGGCAACCGCGCCTCATGCATGATGATCAGCCCGTCAACGAGCTCCGTGCGGCGGTGATCCTCCTCGTAGTGGTCGAGGTACTCCGCCGCCGTGATCCGCTGCGTCACCTGCATCTTGGTCATCGTACCCGCCCGCTTTGCGCTCGTCGGCCATCAACCGCCATAGGCCGCGAGCGTCCGATCTTCGCCCCTCTAGAGCCAGCCGCGGCTGCGAAAGAAGCCGAGCATGCCGCCGAGCAGCACGAGCATCGAGACGATGATGACCCAGAAGGCCGTACCGGACTGCTCGCCGGGCACGCCGACGTTCATCCCCCAGATGCTCGCGACGAGCGTCAGCGGCAGGACGACGACGCTGATCGCCGTCAGCGCCTTGAGCACGTCGTTGACCTGGTGCGAGAGCACCGACTCGTTCGTCGACTCGAGGCCCTCGACGACCTCCTTGAAGTTCTCGAGCATGTCCCAGATGCGCTCCGACGCGTCGTTGATGTCGTCGAAGTAGATGTCCAGACCCTCGGGGATGTAGCGCTTCGTGCGCTCGAGGTCGCGCAGCGCGGTGCGCTGCGGGCGGACGATCTTGCGGAAGTTGATGATCTCCTGCTTGACGTT
>JAWVGK010000258.1:0-8920 GCA_033855155.1 Solirubrobacteraceae bacterium
ATCGCCGACATCCACTTCAACCACACGCTCGCGCTCAAGGCGATCGACGCCGGCGCGCACTGCATCCGCCTGAACCCGGGCAACATCGGCGGTCCGGAGAAGGTCGCCGAGGTCGTCGCGCGCGCGAAGGCCGCGGGCGTGCCGATGCGCATCGGCGTGAACTCCGGGTCGCTGCCCAAGCACCTGCACGCGCTCGAGCGCGAGAGCCCGGTCGAGGCGCTGACGGCCGCGGCGACGGAGTTCGTCGAGCTCATGCATCGGCTGGACTTCCACGACTTCAAGGTGTCGATCAAGTCGACCAACGTGCCCAACACGATCGCCTCGAACCGGCTGCTGAGCGCGAAGATCGACCATCCGCTGCACCTCGGCATCACGGAGGCGGGGACGAAGTGGTCGGGCAGCCTGAAGTCCGCGGTCGGCCTCGGCACGCTGCTGGCCGACGGCATCGGCGACACGATCCGCATCTCGCTGTCGACCTTCCACGCCGAGGAGGAGGTCAAGGTCGCGTGGGAGATCCTCAAGGCGCTGCAGCTGCGCGAGCGCGGGCCGGTCCTGATCGCGTGCCCGACGTGCGGGCGCCTGCAGTTCGACATGGACACCGTCGTGACGGAGATCGAGCGCCGCCTGGAGGCCTACGAGGACCCGATCGAGGTCGCGGTCCTGGGCTGTGCGGTCAACGGCATCGGCGAGGCGTCGCACGCGGACTTCGGCATCACCGGCGCCAAGAACGAGGGCCTGATCTTCAGCCGCGGCAAGGCGCTGCGCAAGGTCCCGACCGCGCAACTCGTCGACGTACTGTTCGAGGAGATCGACAAGTACACGACGACGAAGAAGATCGTGGTCGACGCGCACGCCGCCGCCGAGGGGGCGGCGTGGCTGGAGGCCAACGAGGACGCGACGGCGCTGACGCCCGAGCGCCTCGCCGCGCTCGAGGCCGCCGAGGTCGCCGCGCACGACGGCGGTGACGACGTCCTAGCCGTGCTCGACGAGGCGGTCTCGCCGGTCGCCGGTCGCCGCTTCACCCGCGCGTAGGCCGCGTCTCAAAGCCTGTCGCTCCAAGCGCCCCGCCAGAAGGTGCTACAGTCTGGCGCACAATGTCCGAGGACGTGGTTGGCGTGCGTGAGCTGCGCCAGAATCTCAGCAAGTACCTGGATCGTGTGAAGGCGGGAGAGGGGCTTGTCGTGACCGAGCACGGCCGGATCGTGGCGCGGCTGGTTCCGTCGGGGGCCGTCGTCGGTGGGTACGCCGAGTTGGTCGAGAAGCTCGGCGCGAGCGTGCCCGCCGAGCCGCTCGAGGCGATCGCGGCTCGGCTGTCCGCACCGCCGCTGCCGGCGGGCACGACCGATGCGCTGCTCGCGGCAGACCGCCGTGATCGCTGAGGCGTGGCCGGGATATACGTCGATACGAGCGCGCTCGGTCGCGTCCTGCTGCGCGAGCCCGACGCCCCGCTCGTCCTGCGCGCCTTGGCCGACTTCGAGCAGCGCGTCGCGAGCCGCCTCCTCGGGGTCGAGCTGCGGCGGCTCGCGCTGCGCACCGACCGACTTGCCGATGCCGATCAGCTGCTTGCCGGCGTCGCGCTGATTCCGCTGGACGACGACGTGCTGGCGCTCGCCGAGACGATCGGCCCGTCGAGCCTCGCGACGCTCGACGCGATCCATCTCGTGACCGCCGTGCGCGCGGCCCGCATGGCGGGCGTCGACAGCGTCATGACGTATGACCGCCGGCTCGCCGATGGCGCGCGCGAGCACGGCCTCCACGTCATAGCTCCGGCCTGATCCGCCGTCGGGGGGACGACGCAGGGGCCGCCGCATGAGCTCCGCGCTCCTGCGCGGCCGTCTCCCGCGCGCCCAAAAGGACGCGCGGGGTGGGCCCGATGCGGGGTGGCTCCCTAGTCGCCCTTGGTCCCAGGGCTGACCGCGAGCTCCGTGCCGTCGCCGGGATTGAGCAGCGCCGCGCGCCACTCCCCGGCGACCGGCAGCGGGGCGATCCGCGTCGCCGTGAAGTAGCCCATCGGATCGATCGGCACCGGATCTCCGACGCTGACCCACGGGGCCCCCGGGGTGGTCGTGTCGCGCCACTGGATCGTCGCCCCGGCGGTCGTGCCGTTGGGCAGCAGCCGCAGCTGTCCCCAGAGGTTGAAGATCGGCGCGGCGGTGGTCACGTCGAGCGTCCCCGTGTCGAACGCCAGGAACGGCGTCCGGTAGGCACCCAGCGCTGGCTTCGGCACGCCGTTGCGGAAGAACAGCCCCGACTGGTACGTGAACCAGTACGCCTTGGACTTCTTCGGATGGCTGCGCACCGGATCGACGTCGCGATACAAAAACTGCGCCTGCGACTGGATCCGGGGGTTCGACCACGCCTGGTACTCGCCGATCGTGTTGAACTTCGCCTGGTCGGCGAGCGGGATGCCCGAGAACGGGTCCGGCGGGTTGGTCTCGGAGCCGAACTCCGTCATGAACAGGTTCAGCGCGCTCGGGATCGAGCCGCCCGTCTTCGCCGACAGGTCGTCGAGCAGCGTCGCCAGAGCGCCGATGTTCGCCATCGTCAACGAGTCGGGATTGGGGTCGGTCACCGTCGGGCCGACGTTCTTGGTGTACGGGTGATGGGCGTAGCCGTTGGCCAGCAGCGGCCCGCGGGCGGCGAAGTCGCCGCAGCTGCGCGCCGCCGCGGCGGCACCGGTGTAGCGCGCCCCGTCGGGCTGGACGCAGGCGACCTCGCGCAGGAACTGCGCGGGACGCATCGGCGCCTTCGCGGTCTTGGCGTCCGAGCCCAGCGGCGCGGTCTCGCCCATCAGGATGATGTCGTTGTCGATGCGGTGGCCCGTCGCCAGCAGGCCCTTGTAGCCGTACTGGTAGAGCTTGCGGTAGATCGCCGGCGACGTCGGCACGCCGTTCTCCCACTGCGGCGTCAGCCAGCCCGCCTGGTTGGGCTCGTTCCATAGCGACCAGAAGCTCACGCGCGGCAGCGCGCCGCGGTCGCCGTTCTCGTCGCGGTAGGTGCCGTCGAAGCGGCGCCCGACGGCGGTCACGAACTGCTTGAACGCAGCCGGCTTGGGCTTCCACGACGCCCGCAGGCTGCGCTGCGCCGGCGGCGGCTTGGTGTGCGCCCACTCGGGCCCGGGCCCGGTGACGTTGAAGTAGATGCGGATGCCGGTGCGGGCGGCGCTGCGCACGAGGTTGTCGTAGCGATCCCAGTTGCGGCGCGGGTACGTCGCGGGGTTCGTCGCCTTGAAGCGCGCTGCCTGCTTGCGGGCGTTGGACTTGGCGGAGCCCTTGAGCTTGGAGATCTCGACCTTCGACGGGCGCGCGCCCTCGGCGATGACCTTCCACAGGACCGTCACGCGGACGGTGTCGACGCCGAGCTTCTTCATCGCCACGAGCGCCTTGGCGGCGGTGTCGTCGTTGCGATAGAGCAGCAGGTCGTCATCCATCATGATCGACGTCTGTACCGGGCTCGCTTGGGCGGCGGGCACGAGCAGCGCGCCGAGGGCGAACGCGAGCATGAGCAGGCGGGTGGTGCGCGGCATGAAGCTCCTGGCGACGGGGTTTGACGGGGGGCGGCCGTGGGCGGGACGGCAGGTTTGCCGTCCCGCGAGCGCAAACACCGCGCGGTGCGCGGAGTTCCGCGACATGGCTGCAGTATCGGTTAGGCGCCGGCGGAGCCGTAGCGCTCCGCGACCTTCGCCCAGTCGACGGTGTTCCACCACGCCTTGAGATAGGCGGGGCGGGCGTTCTTGTACGTCAGGTAGTACGCGTGCTCCCAGACGTCGTTGCCCAGCAGTGGCGTCTTGCCGGCGCTGATCGGGTTGTCCTGGTTGGGCGTGCTCGTGATCGCGAGCGTGTCGCCGTCGAGGATCAGCCATGCCCAGCCCGAGCCGAACTGCCCGACGCCGGCGGCCTCGAACTTCTCCTTGAAGTCGTCGAACGAGCCGAAGGCGGAGTCGATCGCCGTCGCGAGGTCGCCCTCCGGGGCGCCGCCGCCGTCGGGGCTCATCGACTCCCAGAACATCGTGTGGTTGAGGTGGCCGCCGCCGTTGTTGCGAACGGGGCCGCGCTTGTCCTCGGGGAGTGCGTCGAGGTCGGCGATGACCTCTTCGATCGGCTTGTCGGCGTACTCCGTGCCCTCGAGCGCGGCGTTGACCTTGTCCACGTAGGCCTGGTGGTGCTTGTCGTGGTGGATGGTCATCGTCTGGGCGTCGATGTGCGGCTCCAGCGCGTCGTAGGGGTACGGAAGTGCAGGTACCTCGTATGCCATCGGGCGGTCTCCTTGGGTTCGGCGGTCTCGTGGCTGACTCTACCCGTAGGCTTCCGCCTCACCCATGACGCGCCTCTCACATCTGCTGCTGCCGACCGAACGCGAGCCTCCCGCCGACGCGGAGGCCGTGTCGCACAAGCTCATGGTCCGCGCGGGCCTCATCCGCCAGGTCGGATCGGGCCTGTGGACCTGGCTGCCGGCGGGCTGGCGGGTGCACCGCAAGATCGAGCAGATCGTGCGCGAGGAGCTCGACGCGATCGGTGGGCAGGAGCTGCTGATGCCCGTCCTGATGCCGGCCGACCCGTGGCGGCGCACCGGGCGCTACGAGATCGACGAGCTGTTCAAGCTCAAGGACCGCAAGGGCGCCGACATGGTGCTCGCGATGACCCACGAGGAGTGCGTCACGCTGCACGTCGCGCAGCTCGTGCGCTCCTATCGCGACCTGCCGTTCAGCCTCTACCACTTCCAGACCAAGGAGCGCGACGAGCCGCGTCCGCGCGCCGGGGTGCTGCGCACGCGCGAGTTCATCATGAAGGACGCCTACACCTTCGATCGCGACCGCGCGGGCCTCGACGCGCACTACGACACGTACGCGCGTGCGTACGACGCGATCTTCGACCGCTGCGGCCTGGAGTGGTACAGCGTCGAGGCGGACGTCGGGATGATGGGCGGCTTCGGCGCGCACGAGTACATGGCGCCGTGCGGCGCGGGCGAGAACGACGTCGCGCTGGCGCCCGGCTATGCCGCCAACGTCGAGGTGGCGTCGGCCGACCCCGCGCCGGCCGACCTGCCCGCGCCGCTGCCCGAGCCCGAGCGGGTGCACACGCCGGGCGCGACGACGATCGACGACGTCACGCAGCGCCTCGGCGTGGCCGCGTCGACGCTGCTGAAGGCCTTCCCCGTCGTCGCCGACGGGCGCGGGCTCGTGCTCGTGCTCGTGCGCGGCGACCATCGCGTCAACGAGATCAAGCTCGCCAACGCGCTCGGCGCGCCGTTTCGCCCCGCCCGCGACGAGGAGATCCGCGACCGCATCGGCCCGCCGGGCTTCATCGGCCCCGTCGGCGCGAACGTCCACGTCCTGCTCGACGAGGCCGTCGGCGACGGCGGCTACGTCGTCGGCGCCAACGACACCGACCACCACCTGCGCGGCGTCGAGCCGGGGCGCGACTTCGCCTTCGAGCGCGGCGACGTGCGCTCGGTCGAGGTCGGCGACACCGTCGACGGCCACCCGATCACGATCGAGCCCGCGATCGAGGTCGGCAACATCTTCAAGCTCGGCACGAGGTTCTCCAAGCCGCTCGGCGCCTCGTTCCTCGACGAGAGCGGCTCCGAGCGGCTGATCTGGATGGGCTCCTACGGGATCGGCCCGGCGCGGATCGCCGCCGCCGCCGTCGAGCAGCTCGCCGACGACAAGGGCATCGCGTGGCCGAAGGCGCTCGCGCCGTGGGACGTCGAGATCGTCGCGCTCGGCAAGCCCGGCAGCGACGAGGCCGCGGTCGCCGAGCGCCTCTACGACGAGCTGCGCGCGGCCGGCTACGACGTGCTGCTCGACGACCGCGACGCCGGGCCCGGCGCGAAGTTCGCCGACGCCGAGCTGCTCGGCTGCCCGCTGCGCCTGACCGTCGGGCGGCGCTCGCTGCAGGCCGGCAGCGCCGAGGCGCAGGTCCGCCCCGGCCTGCGCGACGTCGTCGGCGGCGTGCCGCTGGAAGGTGCGGCCGAGGCGGTGGCCGAGCTGTGGCGGACGATCCCGTAGCGAAGCGCACCGCCGGCGAGCGCGTCGAGCAGGCGCGCGAGGCGACGGCCGAGCGCACCGAGCAGGTGCGGCTCGGGTTCCGCCGCCTGACGGGCCTGGATCGCTCGGGGCCGCCGCCGCCGCAGACGCTGCGCGGCCAGCCGTGGAACGTCGCCACGATCCCCAACGCGATCGGCTTCGTGCGCCTCGCGCTGATCCCGCTCTTCGTCGTGCTCGCGCTGAGCTCGGAGTCCGGCACCGACGCGCTGCCGGCGGTGATCTTCGCGGTGATCTCGTGGAGCGACTACTTCGACGGCATCGCCGCCCGGCTGACCGGCCAGTACAGCCGCTTCGGCGCGCTGCTGGACCCGTTGGTCGACCGCCTACTCGTCGTCGCCGGGCTCGTCGTCTGCTGGAGCTTCGAGCTGCTGCCGCGGTGGGCGATCGCGCTGCTCGTCGCGCGCGAGCTGTTCCTGCTGGTCGCCGGCAACCTCGCGCTGCGGATCGGCTACCAGATGCACATCAACTGGCCCGGCCGCGCGGCGGTGTGGCCGACGATGTCGGCGATCTTCTTCGGCCTCGTCGCCCTCAAGACGCTGGCGGCGGTGCTGCTGTACGTCGGGCTCGTGCTGTCGTACTACGCGGTCGTGCTGTACATCCGCGACGGGCTCGATCAGCTGCGCGCCAAGAGAGCGCGCGGCGACGGCGCCGCGGCCGCCGACGCCGCCGACGGCGGCACGTAGCCGGGCGCGTCGCCGGCGGGCATGCCGGTCGCCTGCACGTGAGCGGCCAGCTCGCGCTCGGCGGCGAGCCGCGCGGAGATTGCGCTCCAGCGCCCGACGCGGTTGCGCAACGTCGCGGACGACGGCAGGTCCGCGCGCCCGGCGGCGTGGCGCTCGTAGGAGAGGACGGTCGGGACCTCGCCGAGCTCGTCGACGACGCGGCGCAGTGCGGCCCAGCAGGCGGCGTCGGTCCAGCGTCGCGGGCGCGTCGCGGTGCTCGGCGAGGACAGCGGCGTCATCCCCGCGGCCTCGACGGCGCGCGTCCAGCCGCCCATGCGGTTGAGCACCGTCGGCAGGCTCGGCAGCTCCAGCCCACGTGCGAGCAGCGCGTACTCCTTCGCGCTCGGGACGCGTGCGAGCGCCGCCCCGACCGCGCGCAGCGCGACGATGATGTCGCGATCGGAGTACGTCTGCGAGCCGCGCGCGCCGGACATGCTCGCCCGCCGGGCGGCCTTGTCGACCTCGGTCGCGAAGCGCGCGATCGTCGTCTTGCAGGCGGCCGTCTGCAGGCCGAGCGCGCTGGCGGCGCTGCCGGGCTCGTGGCCGGCGCGCCACAGGGCCAGCAGCTCGTCGACGCGCGACTCGGCGAGCACCGCGGCGCGCTGGCGGCGCGCCTCGGCGACGAGCTCGGGGTCGGGCGCGCCGTGCGCGCGCAGGATCTGGCGCACCCGCTCGCGCGTGACGCCGAAGCGCGCGGCGATCTCGTCGAGGCTGTAGCCGGCCTCGCGCAGGGTGCGGATCTGCACGATGCGCTGGCGCGTGCCGGGCGCCGCGCAGGCGCCCCCCGCGATCACGGGATCGGCGAACGTCGCGTGGATCGAGGTGCTGTCGGGCTGGATCATCGGGGCTACGGGCGACGGCATGAGTTAGGGGTACCTAATACTACGCGAATCCGGCGGCGCCCACGGTCAGCGTACGGCCTCTCGCCGACGGATCGCAACCGCCGGTCGGCCTCGCAGCGCCACCGCCAGGCTCAAGCTCAGCTTGAAGGACGACCCCCGCTGGTATGCTCGCCACCGCCCGGCAGGCACCCCATCCGTAGAGGAGAGCATCAGTGATGGATACGTTCCCCGACCTTGGCTCGCTTGGAGACCAAGAGCTGAAGGACCTCATTCAGCAGCTCACGCAGGAGGAGGTCGAGGTCTCCTACCGCCGGCGCATCCTGCACGGCAAGATCGACATCCTGCGTGCCGAGCTCGTCAACCGCCTGCGCAAGAAGAACGAGAACGGTGAGGACCTCATCTCGGGGGCCGACGTGCAGCGCCTCACGGACATCCTGGCGGGGCGCACCACCCAGGAGTAGGGGCTCATGGCGCACCACTGCCCCGAGTGCGGGTTCGTCAACGACGAGGGCGCCAACTACTGCCAGAAGTGCGGCGCCTACATCGGCCCGACGGACTCGCCCAAGGATCCCGCGACGGCGACGTACCGCATCGACGAGACGGGGGATCTGATCCCTGTCGAGCTCGAAGACGTCGTCGCCCAGGGCGCCGCGCTCGTCATCCGAGCGGGCGGCGGGCGCGTGGGCGAGAGCTTCGCGCTGCAGGACGACCGCATCGCGATCGGCCGGCGGCCCGACTGCGCGGTCTTCCTCGACGACGTCACGGTCTCGCGCGACCACGCGCTGATCGTGCGCCGCGGCGGTGACTGGCACCTCGACGACCTCGGCTCGCTCAACGGGACCTACGTCAACCGCCACCGCATCGAGACCCACCACCTGCAGGACGGCGACGAGCTGCAGGTCGGCAAGTACAAGCTCACGTTCCTCTCGCGGTAGATCGCATGTCGACCGAACAGACGATGGCGCTCGAGGTCGAGGAGCTCGCCGGCCGGCCGCAGAAGTCGATGACGATCGGCGCCGTCTGCAAGTCGCTGGCGCAGGAGTTCCCGGACATCTCGATCTCGAAGATCCGCTACCTCGAGGACCAGAAGCTGCTCAACCCGCGCCGCACGCCGGGCGGCTACCGCCTGTACTCGCCGTCGGACGTCGTGCGCCTGCGCACGATCCTGCGCCTGCAGCGCGACGAGTTCCTGCCGCTGCGCGTCATCCGCCAGGAGCTCGCCTCCGGCCGCGCGGACGACGGCGACGCGAGCGTGACGTCCGGCGCGAGCACCGCCGGCGCCGGCAAGCGCAAGCGCCGCGCGAGCGTCT
>JAWVGK010000259.1:0-2612 GCA_033855155.1 Solirubrobacteraceae bacterium
TGTCGAGCGAGCCGTAGGCGCCCGTCAAAAAGCCGCGGCCGACGGGGCTGTAGGGGACGATGCCGACGCCGAGCTCGCGCGCGGCGGGCACGATCTCGGCCTCGATGCCGCGCGTCCATAGCGACCACTCGCTCTGCAGGGCGGCGATCGGATGCACCGCGCAGGCCACGCGCAGCGTGTCGGCGCTGACCTCGCTGAGGCCGAGGTGGCGGACCTTGCCCTCCTCGACGAGCTCGGCCATGCCGCCGACGGTCTCCTCGATCGGCACGTCGGGGTTGCGGCGGTGCATGTAGTAGAGGTCGATGTGGTCGACGCCGAGGCGCCGCAGCGACGCCTCGCACGCGCGGCGGGCGTACTCGGGGCTTGAGTCCACGCGCATCGGCTGGCCCTCCTCGCGCACGATGCCGAACTTCGTCGCCACCACCGCGTCGTCGCGGCGATCGGCGATCGCCGTGCCGACGAGCTGCTCGTTCTTGCCGATGCCGTACATGTCGGCGGTGTCGAGCAGCGTGATCCCGAGCGACAGCGCGCGGTGGATCGTCTTGATCGACTGCTCGTCGTCGGCCGGCCCGTAGAACTCGGACATGCCCATGCAGCCGAGGCCGAGGGCTGACACGTCGAGGCCGTCACGGCCGAGCGTGCGGTGGTTCATCGCAGGAGCCTCCTGGGTTGGGGCGGGACGCATCCCGAGGGTAGGGGGTCGCCGCGCGGGCGCGCCGGGCGCGTGAGCCGCCCGGCGCGAGTGCGCCGGCGAGGCCCGCTCCGGCGGGACGTCGTCGGGCGTCGCTCAGCGCGGCCGCGGCAGCGTGCGGGTGTCGACGACCTCGAAGTCCTCGCCCTTCAGCCGCCGCAGCGTCCGCAGGTCGTCGTTGTCCCAGCGACGGTCGCGCGCGCCGGAGAAGAACCATGGCGAGCCGTTGTCGGCCAGCAGCGCGCCGTAGCGCTGCAGCGCGCGGGCGACGACGAGCGCCTGCGGGCGCAGGCCGCCGAGGCTCGCGCCGCGCTTCAGTCGCACGCGCAGGCCCATCGGCGCCAGCGCCGGATCGCTGGACTGCGACGCGAAGTGGCGCGCGGGATAGACGTAGGCGCGTCGCGTGCGCCGCGCGGTGAAGCGCAGCGCGTGGTCGATCGAGCCCTTGGCGACCTCGCCGTAGCGGGCGAGGCCGGGCAGGATCGGCAGCCCCGCGGCGTCGGCGGAGGTCCAGCCCGCGGGGCGCAGCCGGTTCGAGCGCAGGTCGAAGATCGCGCCCGAGCCGGCGCGCCAGCGCGCGCCGCCGTCGATCTGGTGGGCGTCGTAGAGCTCGTAGAGGCGGCAGCGGTCGCGATCGACGAGCAGCACGTGGCGGTCGCCGCCGGCGTTCGCGCCGCCCTCGATCGGGGCGCCGCGCGGGATCGGGTAGCGCGTGCCGTCGCTCTCGTCGGCGTACTCGAAGGACACCGGCACGCGCCGCTGCGTGCCGCGGACGACCGTGTACGGGATGCCGATCGGCCCGCCGTCGTAGAGGCCCGAGCCGAAGTCGGCCTTCGCGGTCGCGTCGGCGCCGATCGAGGCCACGAGCGTCGCGGAGTTCGACGCCACGGGCAGCCGGTCGACGCGCTGGTTGAAGGCGTTGGACGCCGGCAGGATCGGACAGCGCGGCGCCTGCGGGAGGCGGTGTGCCGGCGCGCTCGAGACGGCGGCGGCGCAGGCCGCGCAGGCGACGAGGATCAGCAGGGCGCGGCGTGGCATCCGGCTCGCGATGCTAGTGCAGCGTTCTGTGAGTCCGTTTGCCCTCGGGCGGTTGCTGGCGCCGCCTGGCAAGGACGCAGGATCGAAGGTGTGGCTCTGCCACATCGAGATCCGAGGACGCCGCCAGGCGGTGATCAGCGACCGATCCGAGGGTGAGCGGACTTGCGGAACGTTGCACTGGTTCCCGCGGGCGGCGGGGCCGGACGTTCGGCCGTCGCTCAGGCGTCGACGGGCGCGAAGATCCGCACGCCCGACCCGGCGGCGAGCGTGACGTGCGACGGCTCGGTCTCGCCGAGGAAGCCCCATGCCCTGCCGTACACGGCGGCGAAGTCGACGTCGCGCTGCACGTCGAGGACCTCGTGCAAGGCCCACACGGGATGTTCGACGCGATAGCGCTGCGTGCGGCCGTCGTGCGCTCGGCCGAGGCCGATGTCATGGTGCGTGAGCCAGTACTCCGCTGAGTCGGGCGCGGGCTCGCGCGAAATTGGGTCCGCCCACGCCTCGAGGCGGTTGCGGTAGCGCGGGCCGAAGCAGTGGCGCACGCCGAGGCGCCCACCGGGACCGCGGCCGGGCGCGATCACGGTCTCGCGCATCGGGATCGTGCGGTACGGCTCGTTGTAGCGCACGCGCGCGACGAGCGAGATCGCCGGCCGCGAGACGAACTCGCGGATGAAGACGACCGCGCGCTCGCCGCCGAGGCGCACGTAGAAGCGCAGGTTGATCTCCGGGAACGTGACGTGCCCCGGGATGGCGATCCCGCGCAGGCGCGTGTGGCGAAAGCCGAACGCCACGACGCTCGCGCGCGGCGAGCCCTCGAGCTCGTCGATCTGCGCGCCGCGCGGGAGGTGGGGTTCCAGCAGCGCCGCGTCGACCGCGTACGTCA
>JAWVGK010000260.1:0-5381 GCA_033855155.1 Solirubrobacteraceae bacterium
GGCGTCCTGGTCGTGTCGCTGGTCGTCGCGCCGCGCGTCGACGGGGACGCGGCGCTGCTGGACTACGAGGGCCTGGCGCAGTCGCTGACGACGCCGAGCACGCGCTATGACTGGAACCACGGCTACGGGCCGCTGCGCTGGCCGCGCGACGGCGGCGAGCTGCTGCGCATCAAGGCCCGCGAGCGCCGGTACTGGAAGGCGACGAACCTGCCGATCTTCGACGGTCGGCGCTGGCTGGCGATCGACAACACGGCGACCACGCCGCGCCTGGACGCCGGCCTGGAGCTCGACAACCCGCGCTGGCGCCAGGAGCTGCGCGTGACGTTTCGCGGGCTGCGCTCCGACCAGTTCGTCGCCGCCGGCACGACGCTCGCGATCTTCGAGGCGTCGCGGTCGCCGGTCGAGGGCGAGCCGGGCGCCTACCTGACGGCCGAGCGGCCGCTGCGCCCGGGCAACGGCTATCGCGCGCTCGTCTACGCGCCCCAGCCGACGGCGACCCAGCTGCGTGCGGCCGCCCGCCTCGCGCTGCCCTTCGACGAGCCGCTGTCGGCGCTGACGCTGCCGGGCAGGCGCGAGCCGGTCCACGCGCCGGTGCACGTGGTGATCCCGCCGTGGGGCGTGGCCGAGCCGGCGCCCGACACGGTCGCGGCGATCGAGGCGTCGCCGTACGCGCGCGCCTACGAGCTCGCGCGGCGGCTGCGCGCAGGCTCGCGGACGCCGTATGACTTCGTGCGCGCGGTCGAGCGCCATCTCGGCCACGGCTTCACGTACTCCGAGTCGCCGCGGCCCGGCGCGTTCCCGCTGATGCAGTTCCTGTTCGGCGAGAAGCGCGGCTACTGCCAGCAGTTCTCGGGTGCGATGGCGCTGCTGCTGCGCCTCGGGGGCGTGCCGGCGCGGGTGGCCGCGGGCTTCGCGCCCGGAGCCTTCGACCCCCAGCGCGGCGACTACGTCGTGCGCGACCTCGACGCCCACTCGTGGGTCGAGGTCTTCTTTCCGGGGATCGGATGGGTCACCCGCGACCCGACGCCGTCCGCCGCGCCGGCGCGCTCGCAGCTCGCCGACGACTCGCGCAGGGTCGGCGCCGACGGCGCCCCGCGCCCGCCAGAGGTGGCGGCCGCTGCCGTGCCGCGCCTCGATCGCGGGACGGCCGGCGGCGCGGCGCCCGCCGTCGGCGGCGGCGGCGGCTCGGCGCTGTCGGCGATCGCGATCGCGCTGGCCGCGGTGGCGGCGGTCGCGGCGCTGGCGGCGCTGCTCGGCGTCCGGCGCGGCCGGCGCGCCGCCGCCGGCGACGCCGGCGGACCGCTTGGCGAGCTGCAGCGCGCCCTGCGCCGCAGCGGCCGCCCGCCGGCCGCGCAGATGACGCTCGAGGCGCTCGCCGCGCGCTGGCGCGACACGGCTGCCGAGGGCTACGTGCGCGCTGTCGCGGCCGCGCGCTACGGCTACGGCGACGTCGTGCCGACGGCCGCCCAGCGCGCGGGGCTGCGCCGCGAGCTCGCCGCCGGCCGCGGCCTGCGCCGGCGCCTGCGCGCGTGGTGGGCGCTTCCCCCGCGCATGCCGCGAGCTGCGCCGCGCGCGCGTCGGCGGCGCGGCATCGTGGCGCGCTGAGTCGTCGCGCTGGGTGCGGCGTCGTGGCGCGCTGAGTCGGCGCGTTCGGCGCGGCGTCGTGGCGCGCTGAATCGTCGCGCTGGGTGCGGCGTCGTGGCGCGCTGAGTCGGCGCGTTCCGCGCGGCGTCGTGGCGCATTGAGCCGTCGCGTTCGGCGGGGCGTCGTGGCGCGCGGCGCCGTCGTGTCTTGGCACGGCGTCGCGGCGCGCCGAGTCGTGGCGTTCGTCGCGCGTCGTATGCTCGGGTAATGGCGCAGGACGAGGCCTACGACCTCTTTCAGAACGGGATGCGGCTGCTCGAGGCGGGCGACTTCCACGCGGCCACCGTGCCGCTGGCGCGCGTGCGCGACGTCGAGCCCGACAAGACGTCGATCCGCGAAGCACTCGGGCGTGCGCTGTTCGGCGCGCAGCGCTACACCGAGGCCGCCGTCGAGTTCGCGGCCGTCGTCGAGCGCGCCCCGACCAACGACTACGCGCTGTTCTGCCTCGGCCGCTCGCTGCAGCAGCTCGGCCGCCACGTCGAGGCGATCAAGCCGCTGGCGCTCGCCTGCTGCTTGCGCCCCGAGCGCAGCGACTACCGCATGTACCGCGACCGCGCCCGCGAGCGCGCGGCGTGACGTGACGACCGCGCCCGCGAGACTGCGGCCTGACGTGGGCGACCGCGCCCGCGAGCGCGCGGCCTGACGTGACGGCCGGCGGCTGGCGAGTGCGCGGCCTGACGTGGCGGCGGCGGCCCGCGACCGCGCGGCCTGAGCACGGCGGCGGCGAGCCCGTCCGGTGGCTCACAAAGGTTTCAAAGACGTACGGTTAACGGTCACACGTCCTTGACCACGGGTCTGCGATGTGGGACGTTCGCGTCATCGACGGCGAGTGCTGTGCCGTCATCAATGATCCGCCGCGCGTCGATCGCGCTGTTTCAGAAAGACGATGGGTCAGATCCGACGTAGAACGAGTTAATCGAGCGGCCCAAGCACGGGGAGTGCGGGCGCCACCCGAACCAGGAGATGGACCCATGGTCGATCGCTTCGCCCGCAGGCTCCCCGACGTGCGAGGCTGCCCAGGAGCCGCACGACATCCGTGGCACGCCCTCGTGGCGTGCCTGGCGCTCGCGTCGATCGGATCCATCGCATCGGCGGCGCAGGCTGCCGACGGTTGGTCGCCGGCAGCGAGCATGAGCATCGTTCGCAGTGGACACACGGCGACGGTCCTGGCCAGCGGGAAGGTGCTCGTGGCCGGCGGCTACGCCGACGACGACACCGGCTACACCGCGAGCGCGGAGCTGTACGACCCCGTCGGCGACACGTGGTCGCCGGCGGCGAGCATGCACGAGGCACGCGGTTACCACACGGCGACGCTGCTGCGGAGCGGGAAGGTCCTCGTCGCGGGCGGCCACATCAACGAGCACTTCAGCGAACCCTTGACCGCGAGCGCGGAGCTGTATGACCCGGTCACCGACTCGTGGACGCCGGCGGCGAGCCTGGGCGAGGTTCGCTCGATGCACACGGCGACGTTGCTGGCGAACGGGAAGGTCCTCGTCACCGGTGGCGGCGGCAGCTACGACGTCGAGTTCGGCCATGGCTTTCCGTCCAGCGCGGAGCTGTATGACCCAGTCGGCAACACGTGGTCGCCGACCGCGGGCATGAGTCGCGCGCGCTATGGCCTGACGGCGACGTTGCTGACGAGCGGGAGGGTCCTCGTCACCGGCGGCGGCAGCGGCGGCAACGGGCCCGACGACCCCGCGAGCGCCGAGCTCTATGACCCGGTCAGCGCCACGTGGTCGCCGGCGGCGAACATGAATACCGGCCGCTACAACCACACGGCGACGTTGCTGGCGAGCGGGAAGGTCCTCGTCACCGGAGGTGACCGAAATCCCGGCGTCGATGCGGGCTCGGAGCTGTACGACCCCGCCGCCGACGCGTGGTCGCCGTCGGCGAGCATGGGCACCGCTCGCGCCGGCCATACGGCGACGCTGCGGGCGAGCGGCGAGGTGCTCGTCACCGGCGGCTACGTCGGCGACGGGACGACCTTGATCGCGAGCGCGGAGCTGTATCGGCCGGTCGGCGGCACGTGGTCGCCCGCGGGGAGCATGGGCATCCCCCGCTCCGGCCACCGGGCGACGCTGCTGGCGAACGGGAGGATCCTCGTCACCGGCGGCACTACCCGGGACGTCGGGAGCGACGCGACGTCGAGCACCGCGAACGCGGAGCTGTACGGGGAGTTGGGCGCCGTGGTCGGGCCGCAGACGACGATCACGCGTGGGCCGGGGGGCGTCACCCCGGACATCAGGCCCTCGTTCTCGTTTGTGTCCAGTGACGCCGGTTCGACGTTCGAGTGCTCGCTGGATCACGGCGCGGCGAGCTTCTCGTCATGCGCCTCGGGCGTGACGCTCGGACCGTTGGACGACGGGGCCTACACCTTCAGGGTGCGGGCGACCGACGCGATCGGGGAGACCGACCGGACGCCCGCGACGCGCACGTTCACCATCCGGGCGGCACCGCGCGCGACGAGCGACGCGTACCTGACCGATCGCGCGACGGCGCTCGTCGTCGCGGCGCCGGGCGTGCTCGAGAACGACAGCGACCCGGGCGGCGACGTGCTGCACGCGGTGCTCGTCGCGGGACCGGCGCACGGCACGCTGACGCTGCACGCCGACGGGTCGTTGCGGTACACCCCGTCGGGGAGCTACATCGGCAAGGACTCGTTCACCTATCAGGCGTCGGATGGCTCGCAGCGGTCGGCCACGACCACGGTCAGCCTCAAGATCAGGGCGGCAGACCACCTGACCGATCGCTGGACGTCCGTGGCGAGCATGAGCACCGCCCGCGACGGCCATGCTGCGACGTTGCTGCCCAACGGGAAGGTGCTCGTCACCGGCGGCTCGGACGACTCAGGCGTGGTGCTGCGCAGCGCGCAGCTGTACGACCCGGCGACCCGCGCGTGGACGGCGGCGGCGAGCATGCGCGCCGCCCGCGCCCGCCACACCGCGCTGCTGCTGGCGAGCGGGAAGGTGCTCGTGATCGGCGGTCGCGACGGCTCGAGCAACCTCGCGAGCACCGAGCTCTACGACCCGGTCAGGAACACCTGGTCGGCGGCGGCGAGCATGCGCCTCGCGCGCGCAGGCCATTCGACCACGATGCTGGCCAACGGGAAGGTCCTCGTGACCGGCGGCGCCCGCGGCCCCGAGTTCGACGTCGACCACGGCTTCACCGCGAGCGCGGAGCTCTACGACCCGCGTAGCGACAGATGGTCGGCGGCAGCGGACATGAGCCGCGCCAGCACCGACCAGACCGCGACCCTGCTCGCCAACGGCAAGGTGCTCGTGACCAGCATGGTCCCCGACACCGATCGCTGGTATGCGAGCAGCGAGCTGTACGACCCGGCCGCGGACAGCTGGTCGCCGGCGGCGCCCATGAGCTCCCCCCGCAGCTCCTACGTCGCGACCTTGCTCGCGAGCGGAAAGGTGCTCGTGACCGGCGGCGGAGGTCGCAGCGCGGAGCTGTACGACCCGGTCGGCGACACGTGGTCGGCGGTGGAGCACATGACCGAGTTCCGCTTCTCCCACACGGCGACGCTGCTGGCGAGCGGCACGATCCTCGTCAGCGGCGGCGTCCGCGACGATGCGAACGAGACCGCGGAGCTCTACGACGCGGTCAGCGACACGTGGACGCCGACCGCGAGCATGAGCACCGCGCGCTATCGCCACACGGCGACCTTGCTGCGAGACGGGAAGGTGCTCGTCACCGGCGGCGTCACGTTCGGGCAGCGCGCCGTCGCGACC
>JAWVGK010000261.1:0-11985 GCA_033855155.1 Solirubrobacteraceae bacterium
CGGTCGGGCGCGTCCAGCGGCGTGTCGAGCGCGCGCGCGAGCGCGTCGGCGGTCGCGAAGCCGATCCCGTCGAGCTCGCAGATCGTGTACGGCTCGCGCTGCAGCTGCGCGATCGAGCCGGCGCCGAAGTGGCGCGCGATGCGGCTCGCCGAGGCGGCGTCGACGCCGTGGCCGTCGAGGAACAGGCGCAGCTCGCGCAGCTCGCGCTGGTCGCGCCACGAGGCGACGGCGGCGCCGATGCGCCGCGGGCCGATGCCGGGGATCGAGCCGAGGATGCGCTCGGGATCGCGGTCGATCGCGGCCAGCACCTCGTCGGCGCCGAAGCGCTTGACGAGGCGCGCGGCGCCGAGCGGGCCGACGTGCTTGACGCTCTCCAGATACGCCCGCACGGCGTGGTCGCCGACCGGTTCCTGTACGCGCACGCGCGCGACGTGAAACTGCCACCCGTGGCGCGCGTGGCGCCGCCAGCCGCCGCCGACCGCGATCGACTCGCGCTCGTGCACGTGCGCCAGCGGGCCGACGAGGACGACCTCCTCGCCGTCGTCGGTGAGCGCGTCGAGCACGGCGAAGTCGCCGTCGGGAACGCTCCAGCGCACGGCGGTGACCTGCGCGCTCAGCTCGCCGGCCGCGACGTCGCGGGGGGCCTGATCCTGCTCGTGCTCTGCCACGCCCGCCAGTCTCGCACGCGCACTCGACGGCCAGCCCCAGGGCAAGCGGAGCCGGCGAGGCGTCATGTGAGAAACGTGAACATGCGTCACGTTTCTCACAACACGTCCGCGCACGCGGCGTCTCGCCGCGCTCAGATCGTCGGCCCGGCGCTCACCGAGAGGTCCGGCGCGCCTGCGATACTGGCCGACGTGCCAGAGCTCGGAGCCATCCTCACCGCGATCGTCACGCCCTTCGACCAGGACGGCGCGGTCGACGAGCAGGCGTTCGTGAGCCTCATGGCGCACCTGCACGCCAACGGCTCGGACGGCTTCGTCGTCTGCGGCACGACCGGCGAGGCGTCGACGCTGTCGGATGACGAGCACCTCGGTGTGGTCGCGCTCGCGGTCGCCGAGCGGCCCGCGGGGGCGACGATCGTCGCGGGCGTCGGCTCGAACGACACCCGCCACGCCGTGCAGCTCACGCGGCGCGCGTGCGAGCTCGGCGTCGACGCGCTGCTGTCGGTCAACCCGTACTACAACCGGCCCAACCGCCGCGGCATCGTCGCGCACTACGGCGAGGTCAGCCGCGCGGCCGACCGTCCGATCGTGCTCTACAACATCCCGCAGCGCACCGGCTCGGACATGCCCAACGACCTGCTCGCCGATCTCGCACAGCTAGACCACTTCGAGTACGTCAAGCAGGCCAACAACGACAGCTTGGCGCCCGTCGACGGGCTCGGCCTCTACGCCGGCAACGACGACGTCCTCGCGCGCACGCTCGATCTCGGAGGGGAGGGCGGCATTCTCGTCGCCAGTCACATCGTCGGTCCACAGCTGCGTCAGATGGTCGACGAGCCCCAGCGGCGCGCCGAGATCCACGACAGCCTCGTACCGGTCTTCGAAGCGCTGGGCGTCGCACCCGCGGCGGTCAGCACGAAGGCCGCGTTGAACCTGCTCGGACACAGCGTCGGGGCGCCGCGCCTGCCCTACGTCGCGGCGGACGAGCACGAGACGGCGACGATCCGCGAGATGCTGCATCAAAGCGGCCTCGTCGGAGCGACGGCTTGACCTTGTGAGCGGCGCACTGCGAGTGCTCCCCCTCGGCGGGCTCGGGGAGATCGGCAAGAACATGACGGTCGTCGAGTACGAAGACCGGATCGTCCTCGTCGACGCGGGGCTGCGCTTCCCGACGGCCGAGATGATGGGCATCGACCTCGTGCTGCCGGACTTCGCCTACCTGCGCGGCCGCGTCTCGGACATCGAGGCGATCGTCATCACCCACGGCCACGAGGACCATCTCGGCTGCCTGCCGTTCCTGCTGCGCGAGCTCGGCGTCCACGACGCCCCCCCGGTCTACGGCGGCGCGCTGACGATGGCGATGGCGCGCTCCAAGCTCGACGAGCACAAGCTGTCGCGCGACGTCGAGGTCGTCGACGTCAAGGACGGCGAACAGATCGAGGCCGGCCCGTTCGACCTCGAGCTGATCCACATGACGCACTCGATCCCGGATGCGTCCGCCGTCGCGCTGACGACGGACCTCGGCACGATCCTCGTCACCGGCGACTACAAGTTCGACCAGACGCCGGTCGACGGCCGGCCCGCCGACGTCACGCGGCTCGCCGAGCTCGGCCGCGAGGGCCTGCTGCTGCTGTGCGGCGACTCGACCAACGGCGACCGGCCCGGCTTCGCACCGAGCGAGAAGGTCGCGGGGCCGAACCTGCTCGACGTCTTCAGCCGCTGCAAGGGCCGCATCGTCGTGACGTCGTTCGCGTCGAACATCCATCGCGTGCAGCAGTGCGTCGACGCCGCCGCGGCGCTCGGACGCAAGGTCTGCCTCGTCGGGCGCTCGATGAAGAAGAACACGAACATCGGACGCTCGCTCGGGCACATCAAGATCCCCGACGGGCTGCTGATCGGCCCGCGCGAGCTGGCGCAGTTCCCCGACCACAAGATCGTCGTGATCTCGACCGGCTCGCAGGGCGAGCCGCTCAGCGCGCTGCGGCGGATGGCGCACAAGGACCACCCGCAGGTCGAGCTGCACTCGGGCGACACGGTCGTCTTCAGCGCGACGCCGATCCCCGGCAACGAGCGTGCGGTCAACGAGACGATCGATCGCCTGTACCACATCGGTTGCGACGTCATCACGACGCGCGACGCGCCGATCCACGCCTCCGGCCACGGCTATCAGGAGGAGATCAAGCTCATGCTCAACCTGACCCAGCCGCGCTACGTGATGCCGTTTCATGGCGACTACAAGCGCATCCACCTGCACGCGAGGCTCGCCGAGGCGGTCGGCATCGGGCCGGAGCGGATCTTCAAGGGCGAGAACGGCCTGCCGCTGGAGCTCGACGCCAAGGGCGCGCGCTGGGGCAAGAAGGTGCAGTCGGGGATGATCTTCGTCGACGGCGTCGACATCGGCGACGTCGCCGACGTCGCGCTGCGCGACCGCCGCATGCTGTCGGCCGACGGCATCTTCGTCGTCGTCGCGACGATCTCCGAGCAGGACGGCTCGTCGGTCGCCGAGCCGGAGGTCATCTTCCGCGGCGTGCCGTTCGCCGATGAGGCCTCCAAGCTGCTCGGCGACCTGCGCGCGACCGTCGAGCGCTCGCTCGCCCGCGCCGCCAAGGAGGACATCCGCGAGATCGACCTGCTGCAGGAGATCCTCCACGACGACCTCGCGGCGTTCGTCTACAACAAGCTCAAGCGCCGCCCGATGGTGCTGCCGGTCGTCGTCGAGGTCTGAGCGGCGTCCGCACAGCCGCCGCGGGTCCTGGCCACCCGCGTCCGAGCGCAGCCGGGCCGTCGCGCGCCCGTGTCCGGGTGCCGATGCTCACGCGGCGGGCTCGATCAGCGAGATCGCCGTCCACGCCCAGCCGCCGTCGACGGGCGCGCGTTGCGCGAGGGCGACCGGGCGTCCGACGGCGAGATGCGATGACGAGCACGGCTCGTTGGCGACGACGTGGCCGTCGGCGACGCGGACGCAGCGCAGGACCGTCGAGGAGCGCACGAAGCCCGGCACCACCTCGCCGCTCGGGCGGGTGATCGTGATCGAGCCGTCGCCGACCTTTGTCACTACGCCGGTCGATGCCGGCGCGGCGACTGCGGGGGGCGCTGGCGGCACGACGGGCGGGGCGGGCGGGGGCGCGCCCTCGCCATCGCCCTCGTCATCGCCCTCGTCATCGGTCGTGGCGTCGTCGCTGCCGCCGCTGACCGACCGCAGGACGATGAGGTCCCAATGACGGTTGGTCTTGCGCGCGACGAGCACGGGCGTGCCCGGCATGAGACGCTCGTCCAGGCAGACCACGGCTGTCGGGTGCTCGACCGGCGGCGCGCACAGCAGCCGCGTGGCGTCGTCGACGGTGCCGGCGAGGATCGTGCCATCGGCTTGGCGGACGCGGAGCACGTCGTCGTCGTCGAACGACGCGACGGTGGCCACCGGCTCGGGGCGCGCCGGGCTGGCGGGCTTGTCGCCGGAGCCGCCGTGCTGCTGCTCGACCGCGTTCGCGACACCGTCGTGATCGGCGTCCTCCTGCCCGTCGAGCACGCCGTCGCGGTCGCTGTCCTTGCGGTGCGGGTCGGTGTGGTCGCGGTACTCGCTGCGATTGACGAGCCCGTCGCGATCCTGGTCGCGCTTGGCCTGGTTGACGCGCAGCGTCAGGTGGTGCGCGCGCTCCCAGCGGTCCGGGATGCGGTCGTGGTTGCGATCGGTCGCCGCCGCCTGGGCGCCCGCGGCCAGCGCGAGCGCCAGCAGCAACGTACCGGCGGTGGTGAGGCTCGAGATCCGTTGCATGAAGTCCTCTTCGCCCCCACCATCCCGGCGCGGGCGATCGTCGGGTATCGGCAGATTGGGCCGCCATCCCGAGTACACGGCCGCAAGCGCCGAAACTCATGCCGAGATGGACGAATGACCGAGCCCGGCGCCCGCACCGCGACCATGAACCGTCCCCGCGTGGGCGGCTGGCGCCGTCGCTCGCCGGCTTGACCTGGTGGGCGCGGCCCGGCGAGGCTTGCGCGGGGGTCGTCGAGGACCGACATCGTCGCGGCCGACTTCGAACGCCGACGGCAGGATCGGCCTCGCCGCGTCGCTGGACAAGCGCTGCGGGTAGAAGAGCGACGCGCCGCTCGTCGGCGTGATCTTGAACACGACCGCGCGACCGTGATCGGACCCGCCGTCACCCGTCGTACGGGTCGATGCACGCGCCGGTCCGCGTCAGGGCGTCGCGACGGCGCAGCGCAGGCCCGGCGCGCCGGCGATCCGGCGATCGAGCGTGACGAGCGTCGCATCGAGCAGCTCGGCGAGGGCGACATAGCCGGCATCGTAGATCGACAGGTCGCCGCGCAGCTGCCATGCCCGCGACGCCAGCAGCTCGTAGGGCCACTGCTCGATCGCGAGGTCGAGCAGGTCGGCGTGCGCCTGGGCGGCCTGGTCGGGGCTGACGAGCCCCGCGAGCTCGTGGCGGCGGACGACGTTCGCGACCTCGAAGCCGGCGAGGCTCGGCGCGGCGAGGTCCGCGCCGGCGAGCATCCCCGTGGCCCATCGACCCGCGGGGCCGCCGTCGAGCAGCACGGCGACGAGTGCCGAGGCGTCGCAGACGACGCGCGGCTTCACCGCCGGTCGGCGTCGCGCGCGGCGAGCGTCGCCTGCGCCTCGACCATGACCCCGGTCGCGTCCACGCGTGCGCGGGCGCGGGCGATGACGTCCTCGATGGGTGGCCGCGCGGCGCTGTCGACGAGCATCGCGCGGACGTACTCCTGCAACGACTTGCCGGCGCGCGCGGCGCGCGCGGCGAGCTCGTCGCGAACCCCGGTGGGCACGTCGCGGATCGTGATGGCAACGCTCATGCAGGCAATCTAGCAGCGATGCTGCCGCAATGCAGGCAGGACGGAAGTCGCCCGGAGCCGCGGTAGGCCCGCGCCCACCGCGGGGCCGTACCACGCCCGCGCGGCACCGCGCGGCCGCGCTGCGCCCGCGCAACCGTGGGGTCGCGCTGTGGCCCCGCGACCCCCCGCGGCCGCGCTACGCCCGCGCGGCGCGCAGCGCCTCGGTGCGCTCCGCGCTCGCCGACAGCGGCAGCGTGACCTCGAAGCGCGTGCCGCGCTTGCGGCTGGCGCCGTTGCTCGTCGGCGACTGGAACGTGACGCTGCCGCCGTGCGACTCGGCGACGGCGTGGACGATCGACAGGCCGAGGCCCGACGAGCCGCCGCGGTCGCCGGCGCCGCGGACGAAGCGCTCGAAGACCCGTGAGCGCAGGTCCTCGGGGATGCCGGGGCCGTCGTCCTCCACGGTCAGGCGCACGTTGCCGTCGACGCGCTCGACGGTCGCGCGCACCTGCGTGCCACGCGGCGTGTGGCGGATCGCGTTCTCCATCAGGTTCAGCGTCAGGCGGTGCAGCTCGTCGCGCGCGCCGTCGACCACCGCGCGGTTCGCATCGATCGACAGCTCGTGGCCGTCGGCGATGACGCCGAGCTCCGCGGCCGCCTCGACCAGCACCTGGCCGATGTCCGTCGGCGTGTGCGGCGCCTGGCGCGCGGCGTCGTGGCGCGCGAGCAGCAGCAGGTCGGCGACGAGGCGGCGCATGCGCCGCGACGAGCGCAGCGCGGAGTGCGCCGCGTCCTGCTGGTCGCCATCGAGGCTGTCGGCGAGCAGCTCGAGGTTCGCGAGCACGCTCGTCAGCGGCGTGCGCAGCTCGTGCGAGGCGTCGGCGACGAACTCCCGCTGGCGGGCGAGCGCGCTCTCGGTCTCGGCGCGCGAGGCGTCGAGCGCGTGGAGCATGTCGTCGAGCGTGCGCGCGAGCTCGGCGACCTCGTCGTCGGCCTCGACGTCGGGGATGCGCTGCGCGGGATCGCGCGTGCGCTCGATCTTGCGCGCGGTCGCCGTCAGCGCCGCGATCGGCGCCATCGCGCGGCGCGCGACCATGAGCCCCGCGAGCAGCGCCAGCCCGGCGCCGCTGAGCACGCCGATGATGAGGAACACCTTGAGGCCCGCGATCGTGTTCTCGACCGGCTTCATCGGGCGGGCGTACTGCACGTAGTAGCGCCCGAACAGCGGCAGCTCGGCGATCCGCTGATTCAGCGGGCGCGTCTCGAGGCGGTAGCCGTCGACCTGCGCCGAGCCGACGCGCGGCGGGCCGAAGTCCTTCGTACGCGTGGTGCTGTTGAGCTCGTAGCCGCGCGCCGTGACGACGCGGATGATCGCGCCGGTGCCCGGCGTGAAGTCGTCGAGCACGGGGTGCAGGCCGCTGAGGAACGCGCGCTGGGTCTGCGGATCGGTGTCGGTGGCCTGGTAGTCGAGCGTCTCGGCGAGCACGCGCGCGGCGCCCTTGACCTCCTGCTCGAAGTTCTGGTGCAGGCGGATCGAGGTCAGGCCGCCGACCGCGCCCGCGAAGCCGCACAAGATCACGAGCGTCAGCAGGGCGGACCCGCCGGCCAGGCGCCAGCGGATCGGCACCTGCCTAGGCGCGGAGAACGTAGCCTGCGCCGCGGATCGTATGGAGGAGGCGCGGCTCATCCCCGGCTTCCAGCTTTCTTCTGAGGTTGGACACGAAGACTTCGATCGTGTTCGTCGTGGCGAACGGGTCGTAGCCCCAGACCTCCTCCAGCAAACGCTGGCGCGGGACGACGATGCGCTCGTTGCGCATGAGGTACTCCAGCAGCTCGAACTCGCGCTGCGTGAGGTCGATCGTGCGCTGCTCGCGGCGCACCTCGTGCGTGTCGGGATTGAGCTGCAGGTCTCCGACGACGAGCGACGCGCTGCCGCGCGGCGGCCGGCGGCGCAGCAGCGCGCGCAGGCGCGCGAGCAGCTCCTGGCGCTCGAACGGCTTGACGAGGTAGTCGTCGGCGCCCGCGTCGAGGCCCTCGACGCGCGAGTCGACGGCGTCGCGCGCGGTCAGCATGAGGATCGGCACGTCGCCGTCGTCGCGCAGCAGCCGCGCGACCTCGATGCCGTCGAGCTTCGGCAGGCCGAGGTCGAGGATCACGAGGTCGGGCGTGAACTCGCGCGCGTCGCCGAGCGCGGCCTCGCCGTCGTAGCTCGCGCGCGCCTCGTAGCCCTCCATCCGCAGCGAGCGCAGCAGGACCTGGGCGATGTCGTGGTCGTCCTCGACGACGAGCACGCGTGGTGGGCGGTCCAGCATCCTCAACAGGGTAGGGCGAACCCTCAAGCCGTGGTTAACTCCCGCGGCGAGGATCGCGATCCCCTGCACGGCTGCGACCGCGCCGGCGCGACCGCCGGCCGTCCGTGAGCGACGCGTCGCACCGGATGCGGTTTTCGGCGGCAATCTCATCCACTACTGTTGGCACCGCGTTCGTCGACTTGTTCGGGGGAGGATCGGCTGTCCATGCCGGAGCACGCGAGAGGCTCGCTGCTGCACCACGAGGCGCTTCCCGTCGAGTTCTGGCCCGACCACACCCTGCAGGCCCGTCGCATGCTGTACGCGGGCCTGGGCTACCACGGCGGGCCCCGCGACGTGACCGGCATGGCGCTGGTGCCGGACACGCCCGTGCCGTCCGAAGGGCTGCCGATCGTGGGGTATGCGCACGGCACGACGGGGCTCGGCGACGACGCGGCACCGTCGCAGGTGGGGTTCACCCGGCTCGAGCGCGAGCACGTCGCGCGCTGGCTGGCGGCCGGCTACATCGTGGCGGTGACGGACTATGAGGGGTTGTCGACGCCCGGCCCGCACCCGTACCTCAACGGGGAGGCGGTCGCCGACGACGTCATCGACGCCGTCCGGGCGGCCCGGCAGCTCGGCGTGCCCACGACCGGACGCTGGGTCGTCGCGGGCTTCTCGCAGGGCGGCCACGCCGCGTTGTTCGTCGGCCTGATGGCGAGCCGCTACGCGCCGGAGCTCGACTTTCGCGGCACGCTGGCGCTCGCGCCGCCGGTGCACATGCCGCTGCTGATCGGGGCGGTGACGGCGGACGGCGCGCGGCCGGTCTCGATCCTGACGTCCTACCTGCTCGCCGGGCTGCCGATCTCGCACCCGGAGTTCGATCCGCGCGGGCTGCTGACCGACGAAGGCGACCGCTTGGTCGAGCTTGCCGCGACGGCGCCGCTCGTGGAGGTGCTGCGCGCCGGCCGCGGGCTGACCAACGACGACGTCGGCACGACCAACCTCCATCAGCGCGAGGGCGTGTACGAGCTGCTCGACACCTGTCGCGTGCCCGTGGCGCGGTTCGATCGGCCGGTGCTCGTGACCGCGGGCGGCGCCGACGATGTCGTGCCACTCGAGGTCGTCGAGCGGTTCGCCGACGACCTCCGCGCCGCCGGCACCGACGTCGAGTTCACGTGCCACGAGGGCGCGAACCACGGCGTCGTGCTGACGTCCGACGTCGACGCACTGACGAGCTGGGCCGCGCGGCTGCTCGCCGCGCCCGCGCCGCCGGCGAGCCCGCCAGCGAGTGCCCGCGACTCCCGCTTCAGCCTGCTCGATCCGACCGGCGACGGCTACGTGACCCGCGACGACTACGAGGCGTTCGCGCTCCGGCTCGTGCAGGCGTTCGGGCAGCCGCCCGGCTCGCCCGCCGCCCTGGCCGTGCGGGAGGGCTACCGGCGGCTGTGGCGTGCGCTGGCCGACCGGGCCGACACCGATCGCGACGGCCAGATCGGCGAGGCCGAGTTCCTCGAGTGGATCGGCGCGGTGCGCGACGACGACGGCTTCGACGACGAGATCGCCCCGCTGGCGCGGGCGGTCGTCGCGCTCGCCGACGACGACAGCGACGGGATGCTGACCGAGCGCGAGCTCCGGCGGCTGCTCGCCGCATGCGGACTGTCCACCGCCCAGTCGCAGCGGGTGTTCGCCGAGCTCGACCTGGACGCCAGCGCCAGCGTCGACAGCGCCGAGCTCGTGGCGGCGATCCGCGCGTTCTGCGTGAACCCCGCCGCCCATCAGCCCGGCGCCTGGCTGTTCGGCACGATCTGATGCAGCGCCGATCTGGCCCGTGATCTCGGGCTGCCCTCCGGCGTCCGTCTCGGGCACGCCGGAGGCATGAGCGCGGGATCGGGTGGCTACGCGTGCAGCGTGAAGCTCAGGCTCTTCACCCCGCTCGCGGTCTTCTCGACGAACATCGCATCGACGAACGTCGCGTTGAGCGACGACGGCGGCAGGCCGCCGATCGAGTTGCCGTTGAGCTTCTTCTCGTACGTCACCGTGCCGGCGCTCGAGACGTCGAACGCGATCGTGACCTTGCCCTGCGGACCCGCGAACACGTCGGCCGGTCGCTCCGGGAGGCCGAAGAACGCCGGCAAGCCCTTGTCGTCGTTGTTGCGCCACAGGATCATCTCACCGCGCAGGTGCGTCTTGCCGGCGGACAGCGTCAGCGGCCCGTTGGCGTACATCACGAGGTCGGCCCCGTCCGGGGACGTCGACGGATGCGAGTTCGGCGCGTGCTCGACGTACGTCGCGTAGACCGTCGGCGGGAGCTGGATGCTCGGGTCCTGGACGGGCTGCTTGGCGTGATCGAAGAGGCTCTTGATGGTGGTGTCGTTGGCCACGGTGTGCTCCTTGGGATGTCGGGGTGGATTCGTCTGCGTAGGAGCGGCTGACGGGGCCGGGCAGATACACCCGGCACGGCGGGCGACGCGCGACGGCAGGACCCGGCGGGGTCGGCGTCGAACATCGTCTGCGCCGACCATGGCCGCTGCCCGCAAGCCCGCATCCACCCGTCCGACGTCCTCGAAGGCGAAGCCCAAGCCGCGCGCGCGGCGCTCGTCGATCGAGGCCATGCGCGTGCCCCTGCTTGAGCAGCGCCACCTCGACCTGATCGGGCTCGGGCTCGTCGCGGTCGGCGTGTTCCTCGCCTTCCCGGTGTACCTCGGATGGGACGGCGGCGTCGTCGGCCAGGCCGCCACCGACGGCCTCGCGTACCTCGTCGGCCAGGTCGCGCTCGGCGTCCCGGTCACGATCGTGCTCGCCGGCGCGCTGTTCGTCCTGCGCCCGGTGCTGCCGGCGGTGCGGCCGTTTCGCGCCGGCGCGGTGTGCCTGTTCGCCGCCCTGACGCTCGCGCTCGCGGGCGGCACCTTCGGCATCGGCCCGCCCGGCGTCCGCGACGGCTACTGGAACGCGCCGTTCTTCGAGCCGCGCGGCGGGATCGTCGGCGACGCCCTGCTGTACGCCGTCGCGACCGCGGTCTCGACGATCGGCGCGCACATCCTCGCGGTCTTCCTGTTCGTCGCCGGCGTGCTGCTGCTGACCGGCGCGTCGGTCGCCGGCATGCTGCGCGCGACCGGCTCGGGGCTCGCCGACACGACGCGTGCGATCGGTCGCGTCGTGCCCGCTCGCACCCCCGCGGCCGACCGGCCGACGAAGCAGCCGCGCGTCAAGCGCGAGCCGCTCGTCGAGCCCGTGCCCGACGACGACGTGCCGGAGTTCGAGCCGCCCGCGCCCCACGACCTGCACCCGCCCGAGCCGCGCGACACGGAGTACGTCATCACCGCGACGCATGTCGAGGCGCCATCGCTGGACGGCGCGACGCGCTACCCCGACCTCTACGGGGAGCAGCTGCCGGCGGACGTGCCGCGCGACGCCGAGCCGGCGCCGGCCGCGCCCGAGGCGAAGCTGCCGGGCGCGACGGTCCCGATCCCGGGCCTGGAGCGCGAGCCCGACGAGCTCGAGCCCGACGACGACGCCACGCGCGTGCGGCCCGCGCCGCGCCGGCCGTCGGCCGCCGACCTCACGCCGCAGGGCCGGATGCGCGGCTCGATCACCGACGACCCCGGCTTTCACTGGCAGCTGCCGAGCGTCGCGCTGCTCAGGCGCTCGACGGCCGAGCAGACGCGCCCGGACACCGCCGGCCAGGAGAAGACCGCCAGGGCGCTGATCGAGGCGCTCGGGCACTTCGGCGTCGAGGCGAAGATCGTCGGCACGGTCGCCGGCCCGCACATCACGCGCTTCGAGCTGCGCCTCGCTCCCGGCATCAAGATGAGCAAGGTCGCGCAGCTCAAGGACGACCTCGCCTACGCGCTGGCCGCGACCGACATCCGCATCCTCGCGCCGATCCCCGGCAAGACCGCGGTCGGCGTCGAGGTGCCCAACGCGCGCCGGCGGATCGTGCAGCTCGGCGACGTCTTCCAGAACGCGCCCGCCGGCTGGTCGCCGCTGACGATCTGGCTTGGCAAGGACGTCGCCGGCAAGGCGATCGGCGCCGACCTCGCGAAGATGCCGCACCTGCTCGTCGCCGGCACGACCGGCGCCGGCAAGTCCGCGTGCGTCAACGCGATGCTGTCGAGCCTGCTGCTGCGCGCGACGCCGCACGACCTGCGCCTCGTCCTGATCGACCCCAAGCAGGTCGAGCTCAACCACTACGAGTCGATCCCGCACCTGCTGACGCCCGTCATCAC
>JAWVGK010000262.1:0-4727 GCA_033855155.1 Solirubrobacteraceae bacterium
GATCGACCACGTCGTCCTCGTCGGCGGCATGACCCGCATGCCGGCCGTCCAGGAGAAGGTCAAGGAGCTCACGGGCAAGGAGCCGCACCGCGGCGTCAACCCCGACGAGGTCGTCGCGATCGGCGCCGCCATCCAGGCCGGCGTGCTCGCCGGCGACGTCAAGGACGTCCTCCTGCTCGACGTGACCCCGCTGACGCTCGGCATCGAGACCAAGGGCGGCGTCATGACGAAGCTCATCGAGCGCAACACGACGATCCCGACCCGCAAGGGCGAGACGTTCTCGACCGCCGAGGACAACCAGCCCTCGGTCGAGATCCACGTCCTGCAGGGCGAGCGCGAGATGGCGAGCTACAACAAGTCGCTCGGCAAGTTCCAGCTGACCGGCATCCCGCCGGCGCCGCGCGGCATCCCGCAGATCGAGGTCGCCTTCGACATCGACGCCAACGGCATCCTCAACGTGTCCGCCAAGGACCTCGGCACCGGCAAGGAGCAGAAGATCGAGATCAAGTCGGGCTCCGGCCTGACCGACGACGAGATCAAGCGGATGGTGTCCGACGCCGAGTCGCACGCCGACGACGACCGCCGCCTGCGCGAGCTCGCCGAGGCGCGCAACAACGCCGAGAACGCCGCGTACCAGGCCGAGCGCCAGGTCAAGGAGCTCGCCGAGAACATGGACGAGTCCCAGAAGACCGAGATCGAGGGGCTGATCAAGGACCTGCGCGAGTCGCTGCAGTCCGAGGACCCGGCCGAGCTCAACACGAAGGCCGAGGCGCTGCAGACGGCGTTCCACAAGGTCTCCGAGGCGATGTACGAGAAGGCCAGCGCGCAGGGCTCGACCAACGGCGCGAGCGCCGACGGCCAGCCGCAGGGCTCCGACGGCGACGAGGACGTCGTCGACGCGGAGGTCGTCGACGAGCCCGTCGAGGGGCGCTAGTCCGTGTCGACGTCCGACCCACAGGTGGACGTGGACTCGGAGCGCGCAGCGGTGGCGCCCGAGATGGCGCCATCGCCGCCGCTCGAGTCAGAGGCCGCCGCCGCCGAGGCGGCGGTCACCGAGGGCGCGGTCGCCGAGGCCGCCATCGCCGAGACCGATGGCCTCGCCGAGGCCATCGGCGACGGCGGTGCCGAGGAGCCCGAGGACGACCCCGAGGCGCAGCTGCGCGAGCAGGCCGGCCGCTACCTCGAGCTCGCGCAGCGCACCCAGGCGGACTTCGACAACTACCGCAAGCGCATGACGCGCGAGGTGCGCGCGGCGGAGGCGCGCGGGATCGGCAGGCTCGCGCGCGAGCTGCTGCCCGCCCTCGACAACCTCGAGCGCGCGCTCGCGGCCGTCGAGACGGCCGAGCCCGCGCACCAGCTGTCGGAGGGCATCCGACTCGTGACGAAGGAGCTGTCGGCGGCGCTCGGGCGCACCGGCATCGAGGGCTACGACCCGACCGGCCAGCCGTTCGATCCCAACCAGCACGAGGCCGTCGCACAGCACGCGGTCGAGGGCGCCGAGTCCGGGACCGTCGTGCAGGTGCTGCAGTCCGGATACCGCCTCAACGAAGCGGTTTTGCGGCCCGCGCGGGTGATCGTGGCGAGCTAGGAGCGACGATGGCCCCTCAGGATCACTACAAGGTGCTTGGCGTCGCCCGCAAGGCGACGCAGGACGAGATCAAGAAGGCGTACCGCAAGCTCGCGCGCCAGTACCACCCCGACAAGAACCCGGGCGACGCGAAGGCCGAGGAGCGCTTCAAGTCGATCTCGCAGGCGCACGACGTGCTCGGCGATCCCGACAAGCGCAAGGACTACGACCGCGCGCTCGCCAACCCGTTCTCGCAGGCCGGCCGCGGCGGCACCGGTCAGCCGGGCTTCGACGCCGGCGGCTTTGGCGACATCATCTCCGACCTCTTCGGTCAGGCCCGCGGCCGCACGGCCGGCGCGCCGCCGCGCTCGCGCAGCGAGCGCGGTCGCGACCTCGAGGCGGAGATCTCGATCTCCTTCGAGCAGGCCATCCACGGCGCGGAGATCCCGATCTCGGTGCCCACCTACGAGCGCTGCCAGACGTGCGCCGGCACGGGCGCCAAGCCCGGGACGGCGCCGACGGTCTGCCCGCGCTGCCAGGGCCGCGGGATCGAGGTCGAGGGCCAGGGCCTGTTCTCGATCTCGCAGCCGTGCTCGCAGTGCGGCGGCGCCGGCACCGTCATCGAGAACCCGTGCCCGACGTGCCAGGGCGAGGGTCGCAAGCGCACGGTCAAGCGCTATCGCGTCAACGTGCCCGCGGGCGCGAAGGAGGGCAGCCGCATCCGCCTTGCCGGCAAGGGCGAGCCAGGCCGCAACGGCGGCCCGTCGGGCGACCTGTTCGTGCTGACGCACGTGCAGGAGTCGGCGGTCTTCACGCGCAAGGGCGACAACGTCGAGGTCGAGGTCCCGCTGACGATCCCCGAGGCGCTGCGCGGGGCGAACATCGAGGTGCCGACGCTCGACGGCCGCAAGACGCTGAAGGTGCCGCCCGGCACGCGTCCGGGGACCGTCCAGCGCCTGCGCGGCCTCGGGCCCCAGCGCTTCGGCAAGGCCGGCCGCGGCGACATCCACTATCGCTTCGTGCTCGACCTTCCCCAGCGGCTGACGGCCGCGCAGGAGTCGGCGGTCGACGAGCTCGCGAAGGCGTTCAACGGCAACCCGCGATCGAAGCTGTTCGTGTCGTGACCGCGCGCCGCCGCACCACGACGACCCGCATCGAGGTCTCCTCGGATCGCGGCGTGTTCATGATCTCCGTCGCGGCCGAGCTCGCCGACATGCACCCGCAGACGCTGCGGATGTACGAGCAGCGCGGCCTGATCGAGCCCAAGCGCTCGCCCAAGGGCACGCGCCTGTACTCCCACCAGGACGTCGAGCGCCTGCGCCGCATCCAGCAGATGACCGCCGAGCTCGGGCTGAACCTCGCCGGCGTCGAGAAGGTGCTCGAGCTCGAGCAGCAGCTGCTGCAGGCGCGCCGCCGCGTCGCAGCGCTCGAGCGCCGCCGCGGCGAGCTCGAGGCCGAGATCGAGGCGCTCGAGGGCAAGCGCGAGCAGGTCAAGGCGGAGATCGTCCGCTACGAGGGCGCCAAGGGCGCCGCGCTCGTCCGCGCGCGCGACATCAAGCCGTTCACGATCCCGATCCAAAGGGTCGACCGGCCGCGCTGACGGCAGGAGTCGCTCCCTCCTCCGTCCAAAGCCATAGTGCTACCGTAGGGCTATGGCCCGCACGCAGACGATGGTGCAGCTCACCGGCGAGCTCGTCGAGTCGCTCGACGCGCTTGCGGCGAACCGCGCCATGTCGCGATCCGCGCTCATCCGCGAGTTCGTCATCGAGGGGCTTCGCCAGAGCACGGCAGCGACCATCGGCGAGCGCATCGCCGAGGGGTACCGACGGGTGCCGCAGATGCAGCCCGACGCGTGGGGGGACCCTGGCCTCGCGGCAGACGCCGCCACCGGCGAGCTGCTGCAGCGCCTCGACGCCGAGGAGCGAGCATCGGGCCACGATGCATGGTGAGACGCGGCGAGGTGTGGTGGTACGAGCATCCTCAGGCGGGCCGCCGCCCATTCCTGATCCTGACGCGCGACGAGGCGATCGCGGTCCTGCAGCAGGTGCTCGCCGTTCCGGCGACCCGAACCATCCGTGAGATCCCCACCGAGGTCGTCGTCGGTCCTGCCGACGGGATGCCCGAAGCCTGCTGCCTGACGCTCGACAACCTCACGGTGATACGCCGCGCCCTGTGCGTGGAGCGGATCACGCAGCTGTCCACCGAACGGATGCGCGAGGTGTGCACGGCGCTTGCGCTGGCCACCGCATGCGGCGACGGATAGGGCTCGTTGCGGTAGGAAATCTCAGTCAGCTACACTGAGATCCATGCAAGCCGACCGATTCACCATCAAGACCCAGGAGGCCCTGCAGGCAGCGCTCGCCCTCGCCCCGGCGCGGCGCCACGCGCAGGTCACCCCGCTGCATCTGCTCGCCGCCCTCCTCGACCAGGAAGGCGGCCTCGTCGCGCCCGTGCTCGGGAAGATCGGCGTCTCCCCCGCCGCCCTGCGCACCGACGTCGACGCCGCCCTCGCGCAGCTGCCGACGCTGTCCAGCGAGGCCGAGCCGACGACCGCGCCCGAGCTGCTCGCGCTGCTGCGCGCCGCCGAGCGCGAGATGCGCGACCTCAAGGACGACTACGTCTCCGTCGAGCACGTGCTGCTCGCGCTGGCCAAGGACGCAGGCCCCGCGGGCACGGCGCTGAAGGCCAGCGGCGCGACGCGCGAGCGGCTGCTGCAGGCGCTCGCCGAGGTCCGCGGCTCGCACCGCGTGTCCGATCAGTCGCCCGAGGAGAAGGTCCGGGCGCTCGAGCGCTACGGCCGCGATCTGACCGAGCTCGCAGCCGACGGCAAGCTCGATCCCGTCATCGGCCGCGACGACGAGATCCGCCGCGTCATCCAGGTGCTCAGCCGCCGCACGAAGAACAACCCCGTGCTGATCGGCGAGCCCGGCGTCGGCAAGACCGCGATCGCCGAGGGCCTCGCCCAGCGCATCGTCTCCGGCGACATCCCCGAGTCGCTGCGCGACCGCCGCGTGATCGCATTGGACATCGGCTCGCTGCTCGCCGGCTCGAAGTACCGCGGCGAGTTCGAGGAGCGCCTGAAGGCCGTCCTCAAGGAGGTCCAGGACGCCGGCGGCCAGGTCGTGCTGTTCCTCGACGAGCTGCACACGATCGTCGGCGC
>JAWVGK010000263.1:0-7721 GCA_033855155.1 Solirubrobacteraceae bacterium
TCGTCGCCGAGCTCGATCCGCGCGGTCAGCCGCATCCCGGCCGCCCGCGACTCCTCGACCAGCGCCGGGAGATCGGCGAGCGTCGGCTGCGGCGGTGCAGTCAGGCTCTCGCCGCCCTCCTCGCGCAGGACGCCGATCACGTCGCGCAGCTCCTCGAGCGCCGCTCGCGCGCTCTCGCGGATCACGCCGGCCGCCGCGGCGACCTCCTCGGCCGACGCGTCGGGATGGAACTCGAGCGCGCCGGCGTGCACGGACAGCAGCGACAGGCGATGGGCCAGCACGTCGTGCATCTCGCCGGCGATCCGCCGCCGCTCAGCCACGCGGGTCTGCACGTGTGCGTGCTCGGCGCGCTCGCGCAGCGTGTCGACGAGCTCGCGCCGCGCGCGGACGAACAGCCCCCAGCCGATGACGATGCCGGTGCACAGCAGGCCGACCCCGGTCGAGACCCAGTAGCCGTCGTGGCTGGGGAACAGCAGCGGGATCGTGAAGCAGGAGATCACCGACAGGGCGGCGACGAAGGCGAGATCGCGGCCACGGGCGCGGATCGCGGCGTTGAAGGTCGCGACGAGCTGCGGGCCGGTGACAGCGATCATCGCGATCGAGACGGCCGCGACGGCGAGCCCGACGGCGGCCGGGTGGCTGCGCCGCCAGCGCAGCGCGGCGAGCGCGGCGAATCCGAGCACGAGCTCGGGGACGCGCGACCAGGCAGGGTGCCCCGTCCAGGTGTCGGCGAGCGCGACCGCGCTGATCGCAAAGGCGATCAGGTACATCGCGGCATCGACGACGCGATCGCGGCGGCGGTGGTCCTCCTCGCGGCCGTCGATCAGGACGCCGGGCAGCGAGAAGCGCAGCCAGACGGGCATGTCCGGGGTGGGGCGTGCGGTTGCCGGGGGTGCCATCGATCTCGCGACAAGGCTAGGCCAGCGCGACCGCCATCGCCCCCTACCAAAGTCGCTGCTCGCCACCGCCCGACGGCTCGCCAGGCATGGCCCGCGGACCGTGGCGCAGATCCCGGCCGACCGCGAGGCTGCGGGCATGATCGAATCCCACGGCCTCACCAAGCAGCTCGGCGGTCGCACCGTCGTCTCGGACGTCAGCTTCCGCTGCGAGCCGGGCACCGTGACGGGCTTCCTCGGCCCCAACGGCGCCGGCAAGACCACGACGATGCGGATGCTCGTCGGCCTCGCCGAGCCCGACGGCGGGCACGTCCGGATCCTCGGCGGGCGCTACCGCGACCTGCCGAACCCCGGGCGGCGCGTCGGCATCCTGCTCGACGCGTCCGCCCAGCACGCCGGCCGCCGCGGTCGCGAGGCGCTCGCCGTCTCCGCCCAGACGATGGGCGTCGCGCAGGAGCGCGTCGACGAGCTGCTCGAGCTCGTCGGGCTCGACGCGACGGCCGCCCGCCGGCGGGTCGGCAGGTACTCGCTCGGCATGCGCCAGCGGCTCGGCTTCGCCCACGCGCTGCTCGGCGACCCCGAGCTGCTGATCCTCGACGAGCCGGCCAACGGCCTCGATCCCGAGGGGATGCGCTGGATGCGCTCGCTGCTGCGCGACTTCGCCGATCGCGGCGGCACCGTGCTGCTGTCGTCGCACCTGCTGGCCGAGGTCGAGGCGGTCGCCGACCGGATGATGATCATCAGCGGCGGGCGCATCCGCGCGCAGGGCACCCGCGCGGAGCTGCTGACCGAGAGCGGAACCGTCGTCGAGGCGGGCGACCTCGCCGGCCTGGACGGCGCGCTGCGGCGCGCCGGCCTCGCCGTGCACATCGCCGGCGGCGACCGGCGGCTCGTCGAGGCGCGGCCCGAGGACGTCGCGCGCGCCGCGATGGCGGGCGGCGTCGTGCTGCGCCGGCTCGCGCCCGCCGAGGGCGCCGGCCTCGAGCACCTGTTCTTCGAGCTGACCGCCGGCGGCGCCGGCGCTTGCGTCACCCACCCCGAGCTGGCAGGAGCAACCGCATGAGCACCACGACCCTCGCAATGCCGATCCGCGTGGACGCGGCCCGCGCCAGCACCCGCCCAGGCATCGGCCGCCTCGTCGCCGTCGAGCTGCGCAAGATGGTCGACACCCGCGCCGGGTTCTGGCTGCTGGCCGCCGTCGTGGTGACGACCGTCGTCGCCGTCGTCGCCCGGGCCCTCGTCGGCGACGCGGCCGATCACGACTTCGCGTCGATGATGCTCGTCGCGTTGCAGCCCGCGGCCGTCATGCTGCCGATCGTCGGCATCCTGCTGGTGACCTCGGAGTGGTCGCAGCGCACCGGCCAGATCACGTTCACGCTGACCCCGCTGCGGTCGCGCGTCCTGGTCGCGAAGCTGCTCGCCAGCGTCGTGCTGGGCGTCGCCTCGCTCCTGCTGAGCCTCGCCGTCGCCGCGCCGGCGACCGCGCTGGCGGGCGCGGGCCTCGACGGCGCGTGGTCCTACAGCCCGGCGCTGCTCGGCCAGGCGGCGGTGTACCTCGTGACCGGCATGATCACGGGCGTCGCGATCGGCGCCGCGCTGCTCGCCTCGGCGCCCGCGATCGTCGTGTACTTCACGGCGCCGTTCGCCCTGACCGCGATCGTCTCGCTGTCGTTCTTCGCCGGCGTGGCGCCGTGGGTCGACACGGTCCGCGCCACCGGGCCGATGGTCGAGGAGGTCCTCAGCGCCACGCAATGGGCCCACGCCGGCACGGCGCTCGCCCTCTGGATGGTCCTCCCGCTGCTGATCGGCGCGTACCGGATCACCCGCCGGGAGCTCTCGGCGTGATGGGCCGGCGGCGGCACCCGGCGGACGGGTGCCGCCGCTGCCCTCAGCGCCCGCGGCGCCCGAGCTTCAGCAGGCCGCCGCGCTTGCGCTTGCGCGCCGCGGCCTTCGTCTCGGGGATCCGTGCTCCCCAGCCGTCGAAGGCCGCGGGCCCGTGCTCGCGGCCGTGCGCGGTCATCCGCGTCACCCAGTCGTTGAGCGCGTCGAGCGACAGCGTCATCGGCGACGTCACGCCGAGGACCATCCAGCGCTGCGAGCCGTCCTCCTGGTTGCGCGCGCCGCCCTGGAACTCGTAGTCGGTCGTCGTGCGCAGGAAGCGCATCAGCGCACGCGTCTCGGCTTCGCCGGGCGCCGTGAACTCGAAGTCCAGCTGCACCGGCGTGCGCTCGTCGACGCCGCGCTCCTGCAGCGCCGCCCACGACTTCGGGTTGACGGCGAGGTGCGCCCGCAGCACGCGCTCGTACTCGTCCGGGGGCTCGTCCACGCGGCCAGACTACGAGACGAAGCTCGCCACGCGCGCGTCGACCCACGCCCGTATGAGCGCCAGCGTCGCCTGATCGAGGTGGTGGCCGCCGCCGTGCTCGTGGTACTCGACGTCGAGCCCGGCCGCGACCAGGCGCTCGCGGGCGTCGCGCGCGAAGTCGACGCGGATCACCGGGTCGCGCGTGCCGTGGGCGACGAACACCCGCAGGTGGCGGCGATCGTCGAGCTGCGGCTGCCAACCGTCGACGGTCGGGATGAAGCCGCTCATCGCGAGGATCCCGGACGGCGACGGGCGCCCGGGGCCGAGCCCGACCGCGTACGACATGACGCAGCCCATCGAGAAGCCGCCGAGGATCGTGTGCTCCCAGCCCAGGCCGTGCTCGACGAGCCAGCCGTCGAGGAACGTCGCCAGCCGTGGGTACGTCGCGTGGAACGTCACCGGGTCGGGGAAGCCGACGCGCGGCACCTGATACCACCAGCGCCCGCCTCCGGGACCCGGGATCGGCGCGCCCGGCGTCAGCCCGAGCAGCCGGCGCTGCGGATCCAGCGCGTCGAGCACCGGCACGAGGTCGTGCTCGTCGGCGCCGCGGCCGTGCAGCAGCACGAGCGCGCCGGCGGGCTCGCCGTCCGCCTCGCGGACGCGGTGCACGAGCGGCTCGACGCTCACGCCGGCGTCCGTCGCCGCGCGCGGAGCGAGCCCGCCCGGACGCCACGCGGCGCACCGGGCTTGCTGAGGCCGACGTCGTGCGATCGTTCGAGCGACAAGGCCGCGAACGGTAGCGGGGCGCCGCGCGGGGCCACCGGCGTTCGCGCCGCGGGTACGTCGGACGGCCGCTGCCGGAGGCCCGTCGCGAGCCGGACGGCGCGGTCGCGCGCCGCGCCTTCGCGACGTTTGTCCAGCGCCCCGCGGTTCGTTGTGCGTGCAACCAGAATGTTCTATCGTGATGCGCATGGCGACGACCTCCGACGCACCGCAGGCGCGCCAGCTCAGCGGCCCCGAGCTGCGCGCGTGGCGGGGCATGCTGCGCGCCCACGCCGCGATGGCCAAGGCGCTGGATGCCCAGCTCGAAGCCGTCCACGGGCTGCAGCTGAGCTCCTATGAGGTGCTGATGTATCTCGCCGACGCCGACGATGAGCGGATGCGCATGTGCGACCTCGCGTCGTCGATCCTGCTCAGCCGCAGCGGCCTCACGCGGCTCGTCGACCGGCTCGGTCGCGAGGGCCTGATCGAGCGCGTCGCCTGCCACGACGACGCACGCGGCCAGTTCGCCAAGCTGACGCCGGCGGGGCGCGAGAAGCTCGACGCCGCGCGCGTGACGCACCTCGCCGGCGTGCGCGCGCTGTTTCTCGATCGCTTCACGCCCGCCGAGCTCGAGCTACTCGGCAACGCCTGGGACCGCGTCATCGAGGGCGCCGGCTGGAGCTGCTGCAAGACCTGACGCGCCTCGTCCGCGCGCACGGATCGCGGCGCGAAAACTTGACAGCACCCCACTTAGGTTTTGTATCCTTGGGCCAACAAGTCGTTGGACCCTAGGAGGTAGTTGACATGGCAATTGTGCGTTGGGACCCGACCCGCGAGCTCGATTCGCTGCAGGGCGAGATGAACCGCCTCTTCTCGAGCTTCTTCGACACGCCGACGCCGCGCGGCAAGGGCAACGGCAACGGCGCGCAGCGGCGCTGGATCCCGTCGATGGACCTCGTCGAGACGCAGGACCACTTCGTCCTGAAGGCGGACCTGCCGGGGATGGGCGAGACCGACGTCGACGTCGAGCTCGAGAACAACGTCCTCACGATCTCGGGCGAGCGCAAGACCGAGCACGAGGAGCAGCACGAGGGCTACTACCGCCTCGAGCGCGCGACCGGCGCCTTCTCGCGGTCGCTGAGCCTGCCGGAGGGCATCGACGCCGAGGCCGTCGAGGCGGCCTTCGACAACGGCGTGCTGAGCGTGCGCATCCCGAAGCCCGCGCAGGCCAAGCCGCGGCGCGTCAAGATCGGCGTTGGCGGCGCCGACACGAAGACGATCGACGCCGGCGGCGAGTAGTCGCGCGGGGCGCGACGCACGCCCTGCACGACGGCATGGCGAACCCCGGCCGCGCTCCGCGAGCCGGGGTTCTGCGCGTGCGCGAGCGCCGCTGCGCGCGCCCGTAGCTCATAGGGTGCTCGGCGCATGGGCGCCCTGCAGATCCTGCACCGCGATCGCGGCTCGCACGCGCGCGCCGGGATCCTGCGCACCGCCCACGGCGAGGTGCGCACGCCGGCGTTCGTGCCGCTGGCGACGAAGGGGACCGTCAAGGGCCTGGAGCCGCGCGAGGTGGCGGCGCTCGGCTACGACATGGTGCTCGGCAACACCTTCCATCTGATGCTCGACCCCGGCCCCGAGCTCGTCGCGCACTTCGGCGGCCTGCACGAGTTCATGGGCTGGCGCTCGCCGATCATCACCGACTCGGGCGGCTTCCAGGTCTTCTCGATGGGTCACGGGACGGTCGCCGACGAGATCAAGGGGCGCGCGCCGACGGGTCCGAACCGGCTCGGGCGCGTGCTGTCGATCGACGAGCAGGGGGTCCGCTTTCGCTCCTGGATCGACGGCTCGGAGCAGTTCATGGGCCCGGAGACCTCGATGGAGGTCCAGGCGGCGCTGGGCTCCGATCTCGCGCTCGTCTTCGACGAGTGCACGCCGTTGAACGTCGACCGCGACTACACCGCGCGCTCGACCGAGCGCACGCACCGCTGGCTGGATCGCTGCCTGGCCTGGCACGCGCGCCACGGCCCGCCCGGCCAGCTCGTCTACGGCATCGTCCAGGGCGGCGTCCACGAGGACCTGCGGATCGCGTCGGCGCAGCAGATCGCGGCACGGCCGGTCGACGGGATCGCGATCGGCGGCTCGCTCGGCGCCGACAAGCCGCAGATGTACGAGGTCGTCGGCTGGGCGATCTCGGGCATCGACGACGCGCGCCCGCGCCACCTGCTCGGCATCGGCGACGTCGACGACCTCATCCGCGGCGTCGAGCTCGGCGTCGACAGCTTCGACTGCGCGATGCCGACGCGCCTTGGCCGCCACGGCGTCGCGCTCGTGCCCGAGCCCGACAGCCGCTGGCGCGTCGACCTCACCGCCGCGCGCTGGAAGCTCTCGCCCGAGCCGATCATGGAGGGCTGCCCGTGCCCGTCGTGCGAGGCCGGCTACACGCGCGGGTACCTGCGCTACCTGCTCAAGCAGCGCGAGCTGACGGCAGTGCGCCTGTTGACCGTCCACAACCTCGCCTACCTCGCGCGGCTTATGGCCGACCTGCGCGCCGCGATCGCGGCCGGCACGCTGGCCGAGCGCGCGGCGGCGCTGCGCGGGGGCGCCGCGCCGGCGGTCTGACCGCACTCAGGCGCGAGCAGCGCCGTCGCCCGGCGCCTGGCTCAGCGGGTGTTGTCGTCGATCAGCCGATTCGTCTGATCGACGACCTCGCTGACGCTGCTGCCGTCGACCGGCGTGATCTTGACGGAGTCCGAGCCGCCCTGGGAGCTGCCGTAGGCGAACGCCAGCACGACGCAGAGCAGGGCCGCGACGAGCACGGCGGCGACCAGCCGGCCGGGGCCGGCGCCGCGGCGCGGCGGCGGGCCGTGGCGGCGCGAGCGCAGCGCCGGCTCGTCGAGCACGGGCTCGTAGATCGGCGGCGGCGGCGAGCTCGGCGCCTGCGGCTGCAGCCGGCGCGCGTGCGAGCTCGGGATCGCGCGCGTCGGCGCGGTCGGATCGCCGGAGGCCATCAGCGAGGTCGCGGCCGTCGCGGCGGCGTCGGCCGGCGCGATGCCGCGCGCGCCGTCGTGCAGCGCGCGGCGCATCTCCTCGGCGCCGGCGTAGCGCTGCTCGGGCTCGAGCGCCAGCGCGCGCTGGACGGCGATCGCCAGCGCCTCCGGGACCTCGTGCGCGATCTCGTCCAGGCGCGGCGGATAGGAGCGCTGCTGCAGCAGCGCGAGCTCCGTCAGCGACGCGGCGTCGTAGGGCAGGCGGCCGGCGAGCAGCTGGTAGGCGACGACGCCGAGGCCGTAGAGGTCGGCGGAGGGCCCGACCTCGGCCCCCGACGCCTGCTCGGGCGCGAGGTACGCCGCGGTCCCGAGCACCGCGCCGGCCTGCGTGATCTGCGACGTCTGGCCGATCAGCGCCTTGGCGATGCCGAAGTCCGCGAGCTTCACCGCGCCGTCGTCGGAGACGAGGATGTTCCCGGGCTTGACGTCGCGGTGGACGACGCCCATCCGGTGCGCGTGCGCGAGCGCGCGGCAGGCGCCGTCGACGAGCACGAGCGTGTCGGCGACCCCGAGGCGGGTCTCCTCGCGCAGGATCTCGGCGCCCGAGCGCCCGCGGATGTACTCCATGACGATGTAGTGGCGGCCGCTGGGCTCGTCGAAGCCGAAGTCGAAGACCTGCACGATGTTCGGGTGCACGAGCCGCGCCGCCGCCAGCGCCTCGCGCTTGAAGCGCGAGATGAACTGGCTGTCGTCGGCGAGGTGCTCGGCCAG
>JAWVGK010000264.1:0-4811 GCA_033855155.1 Solirubrobacteraceae bacterium
TCGCCGGAGAGATCGCCGACGGCTGGATCCCGATGCTGTTCTCGCCCGAGCACGTCGCCGAGCTGCGCCCGCTGCTGGCGGAGGGCGCCGAGCGCAGCGGCCGCTCGCTCGACGGCTTCGACATCGCCCCGACGGTCCCGCTCTGCATCACCGACGACCTCGCCGCCGGGCGTGACCTCATGCGCCCGCTGCTGGCGCTCTACGTCGGCGGCATGGGCTCGCGCGAGAAGAACTTCTACAACGCGCTCGTCCGGCGCTACGGCTTCGAGGACGAGGCGCGCGACGTCCAGGACCTCTACCTCGACGGCAAGCGCGGCGAGGCGATGGCGCGCCTGTCCGACGAGCTCATCGACATGGTCACGCTGTGCGGGCCGGCCGACCACGTCCGGGAGCGCCTCGCCGTCTACCGCGACGCCGGCGTCGGCACGCTCGGCGTCAGCCCGCTGGCGTTCACGCGCGACGAGCGCCTCGCGCAGCTGCGCCAGCTCGCGGAGCTCGCGAGCTGAGCTCGCTGCTGCTCGGGGCGTTCGGCGATCCGGGGCACGCGTTCCCGATGATCGCGCTGGGCCGCGAGCTCGCCGCCCGAGGCCACGACGTCACGCTGCAGACGTGGACGCGCTGGCGCGCGGACGTCGAGGCGCAGGGCATGACGTTCGCGCCGGCGCCCGAGTACCAGCCGTTTCCGACGAGCGAGCGCTCGCTGACGCCCTACGAGGCGGTCGAGCGAGCGACGCGCGACACGCTGGCGCTCGTGCGAGAGCTCGCCCCCGCGGCGATCGTCGCCGACATCCTGACGCTCGCGCCCGCGCTCGCCGGCGAGCGCGAGGCGGTGCCGGTGGCGACGCTGATCCCCCACGTCGATCCGCGCATGCCGCCCGCGAGCGCGCCGTTCTCGTGCGGCGCGCGACTGCCGCGCACGGCGGCGGGCCGCGCGCTGTGGCGCGCCTTCGACCCGCTGCTGCGCCACGGCCTGCAGCTCGGGCGCCGCCAGCTCAACGACACCCGCGCGCGGCTCGGGCTGCCGGCACTCGAGCGCGTGCACGGCGGCATCAGCGAGACGCTGTGCCTCGTCGCGACGTTTCCGCAGCTCGAGTACCCGCGCGACTGGCCGGCCCGCACGCACGTCGTTGGCCCGCTGCTGTGGGAGCCGCCGTCGCAGGACGCGGACCTGCCCGCGGGCGACGATCCGCTCGTTCTCGTCGCGCCGTCGACCTCGCAGGACCCCGAGCACCGGCTGCTGCGCGCCGCGCTCGCGGGCCTCGCGACGATGCCCGTGCGGGTGCTCGCCTCGGCCAACCGCCGGCGGCCCACCGCCCCGTTCGACGTTCCCGCAAACGCGCGCCTCGTCGACTGGCTGTCCTACGCGCGCGCGATGCCGGCCTGCGACCTCGTCGTCTGCCACGGCGGCCACGGCACCGTCGCGCGGGCGCTGGCGAGCGGCTGCGCGGTCGTCGTCGTGCCGGCGGGCGGCGACATGAACGAGAACGCCGCGCGCGTGGACTGGGCGGGCGTCGGCGTGCGCCTGCCGCGGCGGCTGGTCGGCGCTCGTGGCCTGCGCCTCGCCGTCGGCCGCGCCCTCGCCCGTCCGGCGCTGCTCGCCCGCGCCGGCGAGCTCGCCGCGTGGGCGGCCGAGCATGACGGCGCGACGCGCGCCGCCGGGCTCGTCGAGGCATTCGCCGCGGGCGAGCGCGTCAGCGGCGGCTTGGGCTCGAGTGGGCCGTGCGCGCGATCAGCGTCCCGCTGACGCTGCGCACGCCCGCGGCGCCGTTGGCGTCCTGCGTCACCGCGTAGGCGCGCACGCGCAGGCGGCCGGTGCGCCGCAGCAGCCCGCGGTCGGTGCGCCCGAGCTTGAGCTGGAGCGTCTGCGCGCGGCCGCCGGCGACGGCGTAGCTCAGGCGCCCGAGCCGGCGCTCGTGGCGCAGCGCCTTGATCTTCGAGCGGGAGTTGGGGATCGTGAAGATCGTGACCCGGCCGCTGCAACGGCCGGAGACCTGCGGGCAGGAGATCGTCACGAGCACCGTCGACGGGCGCTTCAGGCGCGGACTGGAGATGCCGAGCGCGGGCTTGGAGGAGCTGCCGCTCGTCGCGCCGGGTGCCGTCCCCGTCGGGCCGAGCGTCGGCAGCGGGATCGAGGGGTTCGACGGCTGCTGCGTGCCGCCCGCGGCCGGGGGCGCGGGTGGCGCGGGCGCCGCGGCCTCGTCGTCGTCGGCGATCGTCGCGACGGCGCTGGCGTCGCCGATCGTCGCGGCTGCCGGCGAGGACAGCCGCAGCTCGAAGGTCTCGGCCGGCTCGTCGGCGCCGTCGTCGAGGACGGGCACCGCGATCACGGCCTGGCTGTTGCCCGCGCTCACGACGAGCGTTCCCGAGCGTGCCGCGTAGTCCTGGCCCGCGGTGGCCGTGCCGTTGACGGTCGAGTAGGCGACGGACACCTGGCGAGCGCTCGCCGCCGACAGCCGCACGACGAACGTCGCCTGCGCGCCCGCCGCGCCCTCGGAGACGGCGGGACTGTCGGCGACCGACAGCACCGGCGGCGGGTCGTCGTCGACGATCGTCGCTGTCGCGCTGTCGTCGGCGACCTCGACTCCGGCGAGCGCGAGCCGAAACGACTCCGTGTCCTCGTCGAAGGAGTCGGGGCGCAGCGTGACGACGACCTGCTGCACCTGCGTGCCGCCGAACAGCGCCGAGCCGAACGTCAGTTGCCCGGACCGCGCGAGGTAGTCCGTCCCCGCCGTCGCGCTGCCGTCGACGGTCTGGAAGTCGACGGTCGCCGATCCCGCGAGGAAGCTCGCGTTGCGCGTGACGTCGAAGGTCACGGTCCCCGCCGCTTCGGCGACTTGGACGTCGCCGACGCCGATCGTGCTCGCGGCGGCCGGCGCGGCGCTCCAAGCGAGCGCGCCGAGCAGCAGCGCGCACAGCACGCCAGACGTCGCCCGCCGTCCATGGCAGCCCATGGGCGCAAACCTAGCGCGTCAGCAGGGCGTCCCGCAAGCCCGCCGATCGACCAGTTCATGCGCCGCGAGCACGGCCGCCGTGCCCGCGCCTGTCACTCCCCCGGGTGGATTCGAACCACCACGCCTTGATTAACAGTCAAGTATGCTGCCGTTACATCACAGGGGACCGAGCCGTGTGCGGCACCGTCCACGCGGCGCCTTCGCGGCGTCGAGCGCATTGTAGAGCCGATCGCGGCGTGGCGCCGCGCTCAGCGGACGATGCGCACGGGCGTGCCGATCGGCATCAACCGTGAGAGCTGGGTGATCTTGTCGTTGCGCACGCGCACGCATCCGTGCGACGGCGTGCCGGGGATCAGCCCCGGCTCGTTCGTGCCGTGGATGCCGACGACGCCGCCGTTGGGCCAGTCGGAGATGCTCGAGTAGGCGCTCGTGCCGAACGCCCACGGGCCGTAGGAGCCGCCGAAGCCCTTGAGCTTCTCGCGCACCCAGAAGCTGCCGCGCGGCGTCGGCGTCCCGGACTTGCCGATGCCGACGGACGCCTCCCAGATCTTGCGGCCGTTCTTGAAGAGCTTCGCGCGCTTGGCGGCGCGGTCGATGACCAGCTGCGTGCGCACGACGTACAGCTGGCTGAGCATCTCGGCGGGCACCCAGCCGACGCGGCCGTTGGGACGCATCGGCACGCGGATGCGCAGCCACGGGTCGCCGTGCTCGTCGAGCTTGCCGTCGAGCACGAGGTAGACCTCGGGGTACTTGTCCTCGGTCGCGAAGCGCAGCCGCGTGATCGTCCGCGCGGCCGTCTTCGGCGCGGTCCGGATCGGATAGGTCTCGTTGGCGTGCGCCCAGCGCGAGACGCGCTTCTCGTCGGACAGCACGACCGTCGCCCCGGGCTCCTCGAGCGCCGACATCGGGTCGCTCACCGCCGGACCCGCGACGGCCGTCGCTGCGGCCGTCGTCGCTGCGGCGACCGTGGCCGGCCCGCACATGGCCGCGACGGCGGCCGTCAGGCCCACCATCGTTGCCAGCATGCGCGCACGGCGTGCGCGCAGTCCCCCCGGTACTCCATTACCCATTGGTCGTAGCATTGTAGACGTTAGGTCGGTCGTCGGCGCCGGACGCATGAGCGCCTCAGCGCGCAGCGGCACCTTCGTCCATCGCCCGCTCGACCGCCCGCGAGAGCTCCTGCTGCGCCTGCGAGCGCCGGCGCGCCAGGGCGGAGATGTCGCCCGACGCCGCGGCGCGGGCCGCGGCGACCTCGCGGTCCAGGCGCGCGAGCGTCAGCTGCAGGCGCTCGATCTCGAACGTCGCCGGCGTCGGCGGCGCCGCGCGGGCGTCGCCGACCGCGAGCTCGCGCATGAATCCCAGCAGGGGATCGTCGTCTTCGAGGCCCGCCGTGGGGGATTCGAGGTGCTCGCGCAGGTGCGCCGCCGCACGGCGCGTCGCGGTGCTCGTCAGGTCGGCCTCGACGTCGAGCTGCGCGAGCGCGGGCGCGCCGAGTTGCGGCAGCGCGATGCACAGCGCGAGGAACGAGCGCTCGGTCGGCTCGCGGCGCCCGAGCATCGCGCCGCCGCGCGCACCGTCACCACGTGGCGCCTCGCCACGCGGCGCGTCGTCGCCCGGCGCGCTCGCCCCCGCGCCCGAGCCCGCCGCGGACGTCGGGGCCCGCCCGCCGCTCGCACCGCCGCGCGGCAGCACCCGCTCGAGCAGCTCGGGCGACAGGTCGAGCCGATCGGCGGCGATCCGGCGCAGCTCCTCGCGCTCGGCGCTCGGGCCGAGCAGCGAGAAGACCTCGGTCAGCTGGCGGCCGACGCGGTCGCGCCCCTCGGCGTCGCCGAGGTCGCCGGTCTGCAGCGTGCGCAGCAC
>JAWVGK010000265.1:0-9581 GCA_033855155.1 Solirubrobacteraceae bacterium
GCGAGCGGGATCAGCGCCTGCGCGCGCCGCCGCGCCGGCAGCCGCACGGCGAGCCAGCCGATCAGCGGCAGCAGCGCGTAGAAGCTGACCTCGACGGCCAGCGACCACATCGGCGGGTTGAGCTTCATGACGCTCGACGGCGACGTGTTCTGGGCGAAGACGAAGAACAGCGGCAGCTCGCTGGCCGGCGGCAGGCGCAGCCCGGGCGTGCCCGACAGGCCCCACAGCAGGCCGATCGAGCCGATCAGCGTGACGTAGTACGCCGGCGCGATGCGCGCCAGGCGGGCGCGCAGGTAGCGGCGCAAATCCGGCGGCCGGCGCTCGTCGAGCGCGGCCGCAAACCACGGGCGCGACAGCAGGAAGCCCGACAGGACGAAGAACAGCACGAGCCCCAGGCGCAGCTCGTGGGCGACGTAGTCGCCGACGCTCGAGCGATGCGACGCGCTCGGCGCGGGCATCGTGTACAGCCACCCGTGGAACACGAAGACCGACAGTGCGGCGATGCCGCGCAGCCCGTCGATCGATGCCATCCGCCGGTCGCTCCTCGCCTGCGAGGCGACCGCCGTCGCGCTGACGCCGGACGCGTGCATGCCGGCCGGTGCTACCCATCGGCACGCGCCTTCACGCCGGCGTGCGACGATGGCGCGATGGCGCGCACCGCCCACGACAGCTGGCTCGAGCACGCCAACGAGGTGCTGCGCGGCGCCGGCCTGCGCACGAGCGCCGGGCGCAGCGCGGTCGTCGAGCTGCTCGGACGCCAGAGCTGCCTGGTGACGGCACAGGAGATCGCCGACCGCCTGCGCGAGACGCACAGCGCCGGCTCGACGGCGACCGTCTACCGCGCGCTGGAGACGCTGCACGAGCTCGGCCTCGTGCGCCGCTTCGACTCCGGCGAGGGCGTCGCGCGCTACGAGCCCGTCGACCCGTCGGGCGAGCACCACCACCACGTCGTGATGGAGGACACCGGCGACGTCGTGCCGTTCGAGGACGAGGAGCTCGAACGGGCGATCGAGGGCCTCGGCGAGCGGCTCGGGCTGCGCGTCACGAGCCACGACATCATCCTGCGCGCGCGGCCGCGGTCCTGACGCTCGCGTTGCAGCGGCAGGAGCACGCGGCGCCGGGGCGAACGCCACGTGCATGCGCCACCGCCCGCTGTACGACGCGCTCAGCGCCTTCGCCGAGGAGGCCGCCTGGCTGCTCGCCGGCGACACGGCCGACGGCGCCGAGGTCCCGTTCGAGGTCGTCGAGTCGCGCGGCCGGCGCCTCGACACGCCGCTGTACTGCTACCGGCCGCTGACGGCCGCCTTCATCCGCGACCGCGTCGGCGTCTTCGGCCGCCTGCCGACCTATGCGCCCGCCGCCCGCGCGCTCGCGGGCCTCGACGGCGTCGGTGACTACCTGCGCGAGCAGGGCGAGCCGCGCATCCCGATCGACCCGCGCGAGCTCGCGGACGCCGCGCTGCGCGTCTTCATCAGCCGCGTCTTCAGCGAGGCGACGGAGTTCGTCATCACGCCCGAGCGCCTCGAGCGCGCGTACGCCGAGATCCAGGGCGCGGTCTTCGAGGGCCGTTCGGAGTCGGTCGTCGTCGCGCCGCTCTTCGGCCTGCGGATCGCGTCGCCGGAGATCGCGCTCGGCGACGGCCTGTCGCTGATTCGCGGCGAGGTGCTCGACGACGCGCCCCAGGACGCCGTCTGGCCGCTCGGCGCCGACGAGCCGTCCGTGCTCGCGTGCCTGACGATCGCCAGCGGCCCCGGCGGGCCGGCGCCGACGAGCGAGGCGCGCGTGCGCTTCCGGCGCCTGCTCAGCGCGCTGCGCCTGTTCGACTGCGCGCGCGTCGCGCTCGGGCCGGTCGCGTGGGAGCGCAGCGGCGCCGGACCGTGGACGCTCGGCGACCTCGGCACCGGCGGCCGCCCGCACGGCGTGCTGGAGGTCGACGAGGGCTCCGAGGACGAGCTGCGCGCGTTCATCTCGCTCGTCGCGCGGCGCACGCCGCGCGCCGGCGAGCTCGCGTGGGCGCTGCGGCGCTACGAGCTCGGCTGCGAGCGCCCGAGCCTGTTCGAGGCGCTGACCGACCACCTGCTGGCGCTGCGCGCGCTGCTCGAGCCCGAGGGCCCGCAGAGCGCGCGCCTCGCCGGCCGCGTCGCAGCGCTGTGCGCGACCGAGGAGCGCCGCGCCGCGGTCACCGAGCGCATCGCGCACGCGGTCTCGCTCGAGCGGGCGGTCATCGCCGGCCTCGCGCCGACCGACGGCGCCATCCAGGTGCTGCTCGCCGAGCTGACGTCGCACCTGCGCGCGCTGCTGCGCGACGTCCTCTGCGGGCACCTGGACTCCGACCTGCGCGCGGTGGCGGACCAGCTGCTGGCCGAGGCCGGCGCCGCGGCCTGAGCCGCGTCAGACCTCGCGGACACGACCTGCGGCTCATGTGCGTCACCGCGGCGCCTGCGCCGGCCACGACGGACCGCCCGAGTGCGGCCGATCGCCGAGCCGCGGATCGCCGCTGAGCTCTCACGGTTGCGGCCGTAGAGGTGGCGCATCGCGTTGCGGCGCGTCGTGGTCTCGAGCCAGCCGGCGACGGCGGCGGGCTCGCGCAGGCGCCGGATGTCCTCGAGCAGACGCAGCCAGGTCGCTTGAACGACGTCGTCGACGTGTCGCTCGGCGCGAGCCGGTACGAGCGGGCGACGGCGTGCAGGCGGCGATCGAACGCGGGGCCTTCCCCAGCCAAGCGGCGCACGAGCGATGACCAGGCGCCATCGTCGCCGGCGCGGGCCGCGCACAGGTGCGTCGCGAGGTCGCGATCGTCGATGCGCGGCCGATGGCGGGCCGCGGCCTTCGGCGTCGGCCTGCGGGCGGGGGTGGGCAGACGACATGTGCAGTCTGGTGGTGGGGCCGATGCGCGGCAGGCTTGCGAAGGGGGCGGGGCCCCGCTCCCTTCGCGGTCTGCATCGTCTACAGGCTCGTCTCGACGGCGAAGTGCCAATCGTCAAGGGTGAACGCCATGGTGTTGTTCGTCACGGCGTATTGGACGCGGATGATGTACGCGCCGCCGTTCAGACGGCGGGAGCGCTCCATCGCGTGGCCTTCGGCGCCGTCGGTGCCGCCGGGGACGTACGAGTCAAACGCGAAATCCGCACCGCTGTCTGGATCGAGCACGGTGATGCCCATGGCGTCGACGGCGATGATCCGGACCACGCAGGCGCCCGCGTTCACGCCCCCGCACTTCGACTCGGCGGTGAAGCGCGCGTTGATGAGCTTCGAGTCGGCGTTGACGGGGATGTCAGAGCCCGGCAGATTGACCCAGACGATCGAGGCCGTGGTAGACCCCACGGTCTCGCCGCGGTTGTCCATGCGGAACTGCCCCGCACCGGTCGATGCCGTCAGGACGGCTGCGGCGATCCCGGTGAAAGCGCCGAGCGCGAGCATCGTCGCGGCGGCGATCGTGGCGGGCCGGCGGTACATCCGGCGCGCGAGCGGCGAGCGCTGGCTGGTGATGGGTGTGCGGCGCACGTGGTACTCCCTTTGCGGTTGAACCTCTCGGGGTGAGCGGTCTGTGCTCTCGTACGCTGCTCGGCCGGCCGCCCGCCGCACAGCCCTCCTCGGGCTCGTCAGCGCGCACCGCAGGGGTGATCGAGGTGGCAGGCGCCCACCCTCGGGATGTTCTGACGCACGGCGCGGCCCCCGCGTACGATGGCCGCAGTGGCACCCTCCGCGTTCCCGGTCCAGTCCGTGGCCGACCTGCAGGCCCGCTTTGAAGCCGAGCGCGCGGGCACGCCCTTCCTGCTGTTCCAAGACGAGCACGGGCGCCAGCAGATCGTCGGGCTCGAGAACGAACCGGCCGAGATCCCGATCGGCCGCGATCCGGAGATCGGGATCCCGCTGCCGTGGGACCGCCAGGTCTCGCGCGTGCACGCGCTGCTGCATCGCGTGGCGGGCGCGTGGACGATCCTCGACGACGGCCTGTCGCGCAACGGCACGCTGGTCAACGGCGAGCGGCTGTCCGGCCGGCGCCGGCTGCACGACCGCGACGTCGTGCGCTGCGGCGACGTGCAGATCGAGTTTCGCGAGCCGTCGGCGGCGGAGGGCGAGGAGACCCACCGCGCCCCGCGGAGGAGGCGCTCGCTGGCCGGCGGCTCTCGCCCGCTCAGCGGCGCGTGCTCGTCGCGCTGTGCCGGCCGCTGCGCGAATCGGGCCAGGCACATCCGGCGACGAACAAGGCGATCGCCGCCGAGCTCTCGCTCAGCGTCGACGCCGTCAAGACGCACCTGCGCCGGCTCGCGGTCCTGCTGGAGGTCGAAAACCTCCCGCAGAACCGCAACGCGCGCAGCTGGCGTGGAACGCGCTCAGCTCGGGACTGGTGAGCGAGCGCGAGCTACTCGGGGGCTGACGTCTGGTACTCGACGGCTGCGAACCGGGGTCCCATGTGACCGAACTCCGCGAGCACCCAGTCGCCGCGCGCCTCGAGCGTCTCCTGCTGGTCGAACGCGCGCATGACAACCACGTTGCTGACGTGATCCGCTTCGATCACGAGTTTGAAGACCGGCAGCAGCCGGCTGTCGAGCTCGATCATCGCGACCGCGTCATACGGACCGTCCGTCCAGTACAGGGAGACCAGCCGTCCGCCGTTCGGGGCGCAGGCGTCGGTGATGCATTGCGGCAGGAGCTCGATGAGCTGGGTGTTCGTCCTACACTTGATCAGCACGACGTGCGTGTCCGGCATGATGTTCTCCTCGGTGTGGGGGTCTGGCCTGCACGGTCGTTGATCGGTCGTCCGGCGCCCAGCCCTCCTCGGGCTGATCGGCGCTCACCGCAGGGATGGCCGAGGTGGCAGCGCCGCACCCTGCGCGAGCCGGTCGGCTTCGGCGAGCAGGAACGTGGCCTTCAGCCGGCGCGCGGTGTCGCGCGCCGCGCACAGCGCGCACTGGGCCGCGCCTCGACGGCCACCGTGCAGGACGATCGCCTCGGCCTGCCGGAGCCGTGCGTAGGCGGCCGGGTAGGGCCGCTCGAGCTGCTCCCACGTCGCGGCCGCCCGCTGCCAGCGACGCGCGGCCGGTCGGCCGTCCAGGCGCGCCAGCTCTGCTTCGCACGCCAGAGCGTGCGCTGTGCCGTGCGGCGGGCAGCAGCGGCCGTCGCCGACGTCGAGCAGCTGCGCCAGCCGCGCGGTGAGCGCCGTCGCCGCTGCGCGGTGGGCGTCGCGTTCGCCGCCTGCGAGGCGTACGGCGGCGTCGGCCTCGGCGCGTACGCCGGTCGCCAGCAGCACGGGCAGGTGCAGCGCGTCCGCGTCGCCGGCGAGCTCGATGCCCTCGGCCACGAGCAGCCGCGCGTCGTCGGGCCTGTCGCTCCACAGCGCGAGCTCCGCGAGGCCCGCGTTGACGCTCGGCAGCTGCTCGGGAGCAGGTACCAGGCTGTTGAGCGTGCGCGCCGCGTCGAGATGCACCCGAGCGGCCTTTGCGCGTCCGCGTGCCACGCCCAGTCGCCCGGCGACGCTGTGCCAGAACTGGCGGCTGGACGGCTCGAGCCTGTCGGCGTCGATGGCGTCGAGTCGTCGGATGGACTCTCCCCAGCGCCCGAGGTGAAACAGGTCCTCGGCCGCGTTGATCGAGAGGTAGGCGCCGAACGAGCTCTCGACGCCCAGCCGGCGCGCCGTCCGCTCGCCCTCGACCGTCACGGCCAGCGCCTCGGTGATCCGCCCGCGGTAGCGCAGCACCTCCGCGAGGTTGATGTGGACGCGTGCGACGTCCTCCGCGCGCCCGAGCTCGGTCACGATCGCCAGTGCCGCCCGCAGGTGTGCCTCGCCCTCGACGGCCAGCCCGAGCAGGGCGAGCACGAGACCGAGCGTCGAGCGGGCATAGGCCTCCTCGGCCGTCGCGTCCGCCGCCTGCGCGACCTGCAGCGCGTCCTCGCAGCGACGGCGCGACGCGTCCAGCCGGACGAGGCACAGCAGCGCGAGCCCTCGTCGCACAGCACCCGCGCGCGCAGCGCACTCGGTGCCGGCGACAGCAGCTCGAGCGCCCTGCCATACGACACGAGAGCGGTCCGCGGGTCCCAGGCCGCATACCGGCCGAGGCGCTCGTGCAGATGCGCCGCGCGCTCGGGCTCGGCGATCGGGTCGACCGCGTCGAGCGCTCGAGTGCAGAGCGTGACGGCTTGCTCGGCTTCGCCGACCAGGCGCGCCGCCTCCGCGGCCTCTGCGAGCAGCCCGGCGTGATCGAGGACGGCGGCGCCGTGGGCGTCGTTCCCACGCGTCCACAGCTCGAGCGCCCGCTCGAAGTGCTCGAGCGCATCGCGGAAGGCGTACGTCCTCGCCGCCGCCAGCCCGGCGTCGACGGAGGCGGTCAACGCTCGATCGACGTCTCCCGCGGCATGCCAGTGGCCGGCGAGCTCGGCCTGGTTGGCGGGGCCGCTCGCGCGCAGGAGAGCCTCCGCGACGCGGCGGTGCAGCGTCGCGCGCTCGACGCCGAGCAGGTCCGCGCAGACCGCCTCGCGCACGAGCGCGTGGCGGAAGCCGAGGCGGCCGCCGTCGTCGACGAGCACGTGCGCCGCGACGGCCTCGCGCATGGCGGCGACAAGCTCGTCCTCGTCGGGCTCGGACGCCGCGGCGAGCAGCGCGTGGTCCGCGCCGCGGCCGATGACGGCGGCAACGCGCAGCGCGGCCTGCGCGGACTCTGACAGCGCGTCGACACGCACGAGCAGGGCGTCGCGCAGGCTCGCCGGCAGCTCGTCGCCGGCACCGGTGCGGTGGTTCGCGAGCAGCTCCTCCGCGAAGAACGGGTTGCCCTGGGAGCGCGCGAAGATGCTGTCGGCGAGTGCCGCTCCCGGGGGCGCGTCGAGGACCCCCGCCAGCTGGCGCGACATCTCCGTCCGCGTCAACCGCGCGAGCTCGACGCGCTGCACGCGCCGGTCGCGCTCGAGCTCGGCGAGCTGGGCGTGCAGGGGGTGGCGGCGGTGCAGCTCCTCCGAGCGATAGGTCGCGACGATCGCGACGCGCTCGGTGCGCGCATGCGCGACGACGTAGCGCACGAAGTCGAGCGTCGACGGGTCGGCCCAATGCAGGTCCTCGACGACGAGCAGCGTCGCGGTCTCGCGCGACAGGTGGCGCAGCAGCCCGAGCAGCAGCTCGAACAGCCGCGCCTGGGCGTAGCGGCCGGGCTCGTCGGCGACGACCGCCGTCGCCGCGCCGGCGGCGAGCTCGGGCACGGCACGCGCGAGCTCCGCGCGGGCCTCCGGCGCCAGCGCGTCGAGCACGCGCGCATGCGGTCCCGCAGCGAGCTTGCGCAGCGCCGCGACGATCGGCGCGTACGGCGCGTCGCCGCCGCTGAGGCCGAGGCACGCGCCCTCGAGCACGAGCACGTCGTCCGCACGCGCGGTGCGCGCGAGCTCCTGCACGAGACGGCTCTTGCCGATGCCGGCCTCGCCGGCGACGATCGTCAGGCTCGGGACGCCGCCGGTGGCGCGCTCGACGGCCGCGCGCAGCGTGGCGAGCTCCGTGTCGCGTCCGACGAGCGTGCGGCTCGCGATGCGCCGTCCCATCGCGGCGAGCGGCCCGGGCGCGGCGACGTCGGTGTGCGACGGGTCGCGCTCCGGCGCGCGCGGCGATGGCGTGACGGCGGCTGCGACGGCAGGCGAGACGGTCGCTCGCGGTCGCGACGACGCCGATGGCGCCCCGAGCGCCCGCGCGGCCTCGTCGACGAGCTCGCCCGCCGACGCATGCCGCAGCGCCGGATGCTTCGCCAGGGCACGGGCGAGCACCGCGTCGACGGCAGCGAGCTGCGGCGCGAGCTCCGACAGCGCGGGCGGCGCCTCATGCAGGTGCGCCCACACGCGCGCGCTGGTCGTGTCGCGCTGGAACGGGACGCGGCCGGCGAGCACCCGGAACAGGACGCAGCCCAGCGCGTAGACGTCCGCGGCGGCGCTGACGGGCTGGCCGCGGATCTGCTCCGGCGCCGCGTAATCCGGGCTGCCGACCCACTCCCCGTCCCCGGTCGGCCCGTCGGTGGCCGACGCCAGGCGGGTCAGGCCGAAGTCGGTCAGAAACGCACGGTCGCCGTCGCCGACGAGGATGTTGGCCGGCTTGACGTCGCGGTGCACGAGGCCGGCGGCGTGCGCGGCATCGAGCGCGTCGGCGACCTGGGAGATGATGTGGACGCCGCGCTCGGGCTCCACGCGCTCGGACAGCAGCAGCTGGCGCAGGTCGGGCCCTTCGACGAAGCGCATCGCGATGAACGTCACGCCGTCGACCTCGCCGGCATCGTGGACGGCGACGATGCTCGCGTGGTCGAGCATCGCGGCGACCTTCGCCTCGACCTCGAAGCGGCGGCGGGCGCCGGCGTCGTCGAACAGCGGCGCGGCGACGACCTTCAACGCGACGGTGCGCTCGAGCGACAGCTGTGTCGCGCGGTAGACCGTGCCCATGCCGCCCCGGCCGGCGACGGCGTCGATGCGATAGCCGGCGATCGTCGCTCCCGGCACGAGGCTCTCGACGACGGAGCCCTGATGAGTGGCAGCGGGCGGCAGGAAGCCAGTCTCTGCCGCGCCGCGGTGCGCCTGTGTTGGATCGGTCACACAACTTCCGCGCTGCCCGGAGCACGTACGTCGACGCACGCTCGACGCAGCCGGCGAGCTGGCTCATGCGGAAGCCGTCTGCGCCGATCGTCATCGCCTGGTTCGTCTGGCCGCCGCCGCGTGGCTGCGGGCAGATGTCGTAGGCGGGCGTCAGCGTGAGTCATTCGCCATCCCAGAAGGCGGCGTGGTTGCGCGCATGATCGTCGGTGTTGCCGGTGAGGACGTTGAACGTGATGCGGGCGAACAACTCGCGCAACGATGCGCGGGCGTCGGTGAAGCGCTCGCGGATGATCTGCGCGAGGTCGGCGTAGCTCGCGTAGCGGGCCATCAGCTCGTCGAGCTCGAGCATGGTGAGCGCCGAGACCAGTGCGCGCCGCTGCCGCGTTCCGGGGACGCGGTCGAAGCGCTTCACGAGCAGGACCTCGCGGCCCATCACGCGCACGAGATCGACGCCGGCGGCGTCAGGCCGGCGCGGCGGACCAGCGCCATCGCCGCAAACTCGCCCTTGACGATCGGATACGTGTCGATGCTCGAGGAGAACTTCGCGACCAGGTCGCCCCCGGCGGCCTTCAGGAGCGCCTTCGGGCGCGCCGCCAACCGAGCTGCCGTGCAGGAGCGCGAGGTCAAGCGCCGGCGGCAGCGCCAGGGCCTCGACGACGTGGTCTGCGGCTTCCCATCAGATCCTCGAGTGGCGCGCTCAACTGGTCGCGGCTGACGTAGGCGTCGGAGCGCTCCTGGACGTCGAGGGCCCCGATGCGGTCCAAGCCCGACCGCAGGAGATACGTGAGCGGCCCCAAGGCGGCCGGATCGCTGTCGTGCTCGCCCGCGCCGAGCAGGTGCTGCGTCACGACCCGCTGACCCCACTGCGTCAGGCTCCGCGTCCTTGATGACGCCCGCCGGCGGGCTCGATGCGGCCCTCGACGACCGGCTCCTCGGCGCCCGGCAGCCAGGTCCAGACGACGCCACACAGGGATATCGGAATTATCTTTCCGGTCGGTCGACCGGCTTCAGCGTCGTCGAGGTCG
>JAWVGK010000266.1:0-5472 GCA_033855155.1 Solirubrobacteraceae bacterium
CGTGCTTGTGGAAGCGCACGTGGGTGAAGAACTCGCGCGTGCCGTGGTCGCCGAAGGCGGCGTAGGAGAGCGCGTCGCCGGCCTCGGGGCCCGAGCACGTCTCGACCTCGTCGGCGTCGACGGTGACCGTGCACGACGCGACCCAGGGGGTGCCGGCGATCATCCGCTCCCAGCGATCCTCGATCGGCTCGACGCGACCGTTGTGGAAGCCGAGGTGCGGCTGGTCGTGCATGCACTCCAGGCATTGCACGACGGCCTCCTGCAGCTCGTCGACCGGCTCGGCACGCTCGCCGGTCTCGGGATCGATCTTGTGGATGCCCTCGTAGTGGACCTGGACTTCGAGGTCGGTCGACCAGCAGCGATAGCAGCGCAGCCATGAACGGGCTTCTGAGGCTTCCATTGCGCCCATGGTAGTGCGGGCCTTCGCGGCGGCCGTCGGGCCGCGACCCGCGCCGGCCGGCGAGCGCCCACGCGCGCGTGCGACTATTCGCCGACCATGACCGAGGACGCCGACGGCAGGTCGCTCGCTGGCCAGGTCGCGATCGTCGCCGGCGCCACGCGCGGCGCCGGCCGGGCGATCGCGATCGAGCTCGGCGCCGCCGGCGCGACGGTCTACGTCACCGGGCGCAGCACGCGAGGTCGCCCGTCGCCGATGGCGCGCGCGGAGACGATCGAGGAGACCGCCGAGCTCGTCCAGCAGGCCGGCGGGCGGGCGATCGCCGTGCGCGTCGACCACACCGACTCCGACGACGTCGGCGCGCTCGTGCGGCGCGTCGCCGACGAGCAGGACGGCCGCCTCGACGTGCTCGTCAACGACGTCTGGGGCGGCGACCCGCTGACGCAGTGGGTCCCATTCTGGGAGCACGACCTGAGCAACGGCCTGCAGATCCAGCGGACGGGCGTGCACACGCACCTCGTCACGAGCTGGCACGCCGCGCCGTTGATGATCGCGCGCGGGCGCGGGCTGATCGTCGAGATCACCGACGGCGTCGACGAGCGCTACCGCGGGTCGCTGTTCTACGACCTCGCGAAGTCGTCGGTCATCCGCCTGGCGGTCGCACAGTCCCACGAGCTGCGCGAGCACGGGATCGCCGCCGTCGCGGTCAGCCCGGGCTTCCTGCGCTCGGAGGCGATGCTCGACCACTTCGGCGTCACCGAGGCGACGTGGCGCGACGCGATCGCCGCCGACCGCCACTTCGCCGCCTCCGAGACGCCGCGCTTCGTCGCGCGCGCCATCGCGGCGCTGGCCGCCGACCCGCGGGTCATGGACAAGACCGGCCGCGCGTTCGGCAGCTGGGATCTCGGGCGCGAGTACGGCATCGTCGACCTCGACGGCAGCCGCCCGGACTGGGGCGCGCACTTCGAGCGCGAGGTGCTGCCGGAGCTCTGAGACGAGGGCAAGGACGCAGGACCGAAGGACGGCGCCGGCCTTCCGAGGTCCGACGACGCAGCCGGGCGGCGATCGGCGCCCCTCGTCAGCCGAAGGTGAACGCGTAGGCGCTGACGCCGGAGGCCAGGCGCAGCGTCAGCACGTGCTCACCGATCGCAGGCAACCGGACGAGCGAGTACAGGCGCTGGCGGCGCACGGTCACGACCCCGTCGCGCACGTCGGTGCCAGAGACCGCGCGTGCGATCGGGCGCCCGTCGAGCAGCACCCGCACGCGGCGCGGGCGGTCGCCCTGCGACGACAGCACGAGGTAGACCGCCGTGCCGACGACGCGCGCGGTGACCGACGCGCCGCGGACCGCCCGCGCGGACTCCGCGTCGACGTGCCAGCGCCCGCCGAGGCTGAAGACGCTCTGCGGCAGGTCGGCGCCGGACGCCGCCGCGTAGTCGTGCGTGCCGTCGCGCGGGCCGGCGGGCGAGAAGCCCTGCGCTCGCGCGCTGCCGAGGTACGTCTCCGGGCTGGCCTTCGCGCCGACGGTCTCGATCCGGCCGCGCGGCGTCGACGCCGCGCCCAGCCGGCGCTGCCCCGTCTCGGCGAGCAGCGTGCGGATCGCGGCCTCGGTCTCGCGGTACTCGCCCTCGCCGAGATGCACGTAGCGCACGCGGCCGCGCGCGTCGACGAGGTACTTCGCCGGCCAGGCCTGGTTCGTGAACGCGTTCCACGTGCCGAACTCGTTGTCCTGGACGACGGGGTAGCGCAGGCCCTCGCCGCGGATCGCGCGCAGCACGTTCGAGGCCTGCTTCTCGAACGCGAACTCCGGCGTGTGGACGCCGACGATCGTCAGGCCGCGCGCGCGGTAGCGCGCGTCCCACGCCTTGACGTAGGGCAGCGTGCGCAGGCAGTTGATGCACGTGTAGGTCCAGAAGTCGACGAGCACGACGCGCCCGCGCAGGCTGCGCATCGTCAGCGGCGGCGAGTTGAACCAGCGCTGCGTGTCGCGGAACTCGGGCGCCGCGCCGAGCACGGGCAGCTCGGGCGTCGTCACTCCGGGCAGCGCCGCGTCCGAGGCGGCAACCGGGCGCGGCGCGGGCGTCGTGACGGCCTCGGTCGGGGCCTGAAAGCGCGACCTGCCGCGTAGGTCGGCGAGGCGATCCTCGACGGCGGCGGAGCGCTCGAGGCCGCCGGTCGGGTTCGTCAGGAAGCTCGGGAACTCGCTCGCCAGCGCGCTCTGAAAGCGGATGTCGAGGTGCGCGAACATCAGCACTGCCGTCAGCACCATGACCGCGCCGAAGGCGCGCTGCACGAGCGGGCCGCGGCGCCCGCGCCGCACGCGGTCCATGACGCGCCGGCCGCCGAGCGCGAGACCGAGCAGCACGACCGCCGAGCCGAGCCCGTAGGCGACGCCGACCGCGACGAGCCCGCTCGTCGTGCCGCGCGACGCGCTGACGGAGATCACCGCGGCGAGGATCGGCCCCGCGCAGGGCGCGTAGACGAAGCCGAGCGCGCCGCCGACCGGCAGGCCCGACCAGAAGCCGTCGCCGGCGCTGCGCGGGCCGAGGCGCGACATCGCCGCCAGTCGCGCCTCGATCCAGTGGCTCGCGCGCGGCACGAGCAGCGTCAGCCCGAAGACGCCGAGCACGACGATCGCGAGCGTGCGCAGCGTGCCGTCGGCGAAGCCGACGCCGTCGACGACCGACGCGATCCCGACGATCGCGATCGTGTGCGTCAGCGTCAGCCCGACGACGACGCCGAGCGGTCGCCGGCGCCCGCCGCTGCCGCTGGCCGACAGCAGCGCCGGCAGCACCGGCAGCACGCACGGCGTGATCGCCGTGGCGGCGCCGGCGAGCAATGCGAAGAGGAGCAGGACGATCATGTGCTACCGACTGTTCTCGCATTCCGTGCTTACGGATGCATGACACCAGGGCGACCACTAGTCTGCCCGGCGATGAAGCGGCCGTCGCTCAAGAAGGCGAAGAAGGACAAGAAGACCGCGCCGCACGAGGCCGTGGCCGCGTCGCCGTTCGACCCGCTCCCCTCGAAGAAGGGGCGACGCTCCGCCAAGAAGCAGCAGAAGGCGGCAGCGGCCGCTGCCGCCGGGGGGAAGAAGCCGCGCGGCCTGCGCAAGCCGAAGAAGCTGCCGACGCCGCAGGAGCAGGCGGCGGCCGGGCCGACGCCGGCACCGAAGAAGAAGCAGGGCCGCCTCGGCGCCCCGCTGCGCCTCGTGCGCAAGCCGGCGGCGAAGGTCGCGGGCCTGAAGGGCCGGGCGCGGATCGTCGTCTGGGGCCTGCTCGCGCTCGTCGTCGTGATCGTCGGCCTGCAGCTGCGCGGCGGGCGCGACGACGAGAAGCTCGTGCGCCAGGCGCTGGACCGCTACGAGACCGCGTCCTCGCGCAAGGACTACCAGGCGCTGTGCGACGAGCTGCTCGCGAAGTCCTACGTCAAGCAGACGGCGAGCAGCGGCCTGCCGTGCGAGGTCGCGCTGCGCACGGCGCTCGAGGACGTGCGCAACCCGACGCTCGAGGTCCTCAGCGTCGAGGTCAACGGCGACCGTGCCGCCGCTCGCGTGCGCGGCGCCGCCGCCGGCCAGGTCCCCGGCGAGGCCGTCTACACGCTTGTGCGCGAGGACGACGCGTGGCGCATCCTGCCGCCGCGCCCGGCGTCCACGGCCCCCGCGCCGTAGCCCTCAGCGCGTCAGCAGCACCCAGACGGCCGCCAGCGCGAAGCCGATCTGGCCGAAGCTCAGCGCCGTGCCGAGGTTCGGCGCGCCCGCCAGGCCGGCGATCGCGCTGCACAGCGCGAACGCCAGCACCATCAGGGCGAGGTCGATCAGGGCGCGGCGGCTCATCGCGCCGCCGCCTGCTCGAGCGCGCGCGTCAGCGCCGGCACGTCGAGCCCCGCGTCCTGCTCGGCGAGCAGCTTCGCCGCCGCGCGCTGGCCGCCGAGCGCGCGCACCCCGCGCTCGCCGTGCTCGACGGCGAAGTCCGCGAGCGCGCTCGCGCGCCGTGCGCGCAGGCGCCGCGCGGCGACGTCGAGCCGCTCGCGGTGCGCGTCGAGCGCGTTGACGAGCTCGTCGAAGCCCGTCGCCGGCGCCAGCGAGGACACCGCGACGACGGGCGTCTCGCGCGCGCCGAGCGAGCGCAGCGCGGCGGCGAGGTCGCGACGCGACCGCAGCGCGACCGCGCCGAGGTCGGCCTTCGTGACGACGAGCACGTCGGGGATCTCCATGATCCCCGACTTCAGGAACTGGAGGACGTCCCCGGCAGCGGGCTGCACCACGACCGCGACGCTGTCGGCCGCCTCGGCGACGTCGGTCTCGGACTGCCCGACGCCGACGGTCTCGATCACGACGACGTCGAACGCCGCCGCCAGCGCATGGGCGGCGCCGCGCGTCGCGGGGGCGAGGCCGCCGAGGCGCCCGCCGGCGGCCATCGAGCGCACGAACAGCCCCCCGTCGGCGGGATCGACCGCGATCCGCGCGCGGTCGCCGAGCAGCGCGCCGCCCGAGCGCTTGGAGGACGGGTCGACGGCGAGCACCGCGACGGTCCGCCCGCGCGCGCGCCACGTCGGCACGAGCCGTGCCAGCAGCGACGACTTGCCCGCGCCCGGTGGGCCGGTGATGCCAACGATGTGCGCCGGCGCCTCGCCGCGCAGGGCGGCGGGGGAGACGCCGGCCAGCAGCCGCGCGATCTCGTCGCGCCGCTCGGGCGCACGGTTCTCGACGAGGTTCAGCACGTCCGGCGCCGCTCGCAGGTCGCGCGAGCGCAGGCGCGCGGCGAGGTCGCTGCCGCTCGCGCTTGACACCGCCGGCACGCTACGCCGTGGCAGCGCCGACGCCGTTGCGCGCGGCGACGAGCGCGACGACGTCGCGCATGATCACGTTGAGGTCGAAGTCCTTGGGCGTGTAGACGGCCGCGACGCCGGCCGAGCGCAGCGGCGCGACGTCGGCCTCGGGGATGATGCCGCCGACGATCACCGGCGCGTCGACGCCGGCCTCGGTCAGTGCGCGGACGATGTCGGGGACGAGCTCGCGGTGCGAGCCCGACAGGATCGACAGGCCGATGACGTGGACGCCCTCCTGCAGCGCG
>JAWVGK010000267.1:0-4138 GCA_033855155.1 Solirubrobacteraceae bacterium
CGGGGGCGACTGTCTAACCGGGCGAAATCGGCGGACCTCGTTAGTCGAGCTTCACGCGGCGGTCGCTGTGCGGAGGGGGCGTAGCTGTCCGGCGGGGCGGTCGCTGCTGAAGTCGTAGGTGCCGAGCGGGTTCACATGCTCGAAGATCGTCGGCGTGAGCCCTGCGAGCTCATCACCGACGGGCGCGTAGCCGACCTCGTCGAGCGCGTGCTGGATGTAGATGGTGTTCCAGTAGACGATCGCGTTGGCGACGAGGTGCAGGCAGTGCGCTTCCGTGGATTGGCGCTGGAGGGTGTGCAGGCGGACGGTGCCGTGGTTGCCGTGGAAAGTGCGGTCGTGCAGGGCGTGCAGGCTCTCGCTCTTGTTCTGCTGGCGCCCGATCGCACGGCGCTCGGTCTCGTCGGCGAGGTAGCCGAGCACGAATCGCGTCTTGACCAGCCGTCCGTATTCCTGCAGCGCGCGGGTGAGCGGCAGCTTGCCGCCGGCGGCCTGCAGGCGCGCGACGAGCAGGCTCGCGGTGACGGTGCCGTCGCGTAGCGACGCGGCGCAGCGGACCAGGTCATCCCAGCCGTCGCGGATGAGATCGAGGTTCAGCGGGTGTGCGAGCAGCTGTGCCGCGGGCGTGGTGCCGCTGGTGGCGAGGCGGTAGAGGCGGCGGTCGGGTAGCCCGGCGAGGCGGGGTGCGAACTGTAGGCCGAGGAGGTCGAAGAGCGCGAAGATGATGTCGCTGTAGCCGGCGGTGTCGGTTGTGTGCTTCTCGATCGGAAGCTCGGTCTGGTTGTCGAGGATCGCGTCCAGGACGTAGGTCGCGTCGCGGACGGTGGTCCGCACGACGCGGGTGGCGTAGTGGGTGTGCTGATCGGAGGTCCAGACGTAGAACGTCACGCCGCGGCCGCGGCCGAAGTAGCGGGACACCGCTCGTGCTTCGGGTGAGTCGACGCCGACGGGGTAGCGCTTGCCATCGGAGCTTGAGAAGCGCCCGTCGCCCCATTGCTGTGCGAGCGGGAGCGCGTGGTGGGCGTTGACGATGCGGGCGTTTGCGGCGGCGAGCGCCTCGGGGCGCAGGTACCACTGCGTCGTCCACGCGAGCTGCTGCGGGTCGATGCGTGCGGCCTGGCCCATGCGGGCGTAGCCGAGGTTGCAGGCGTGCGCGAGCAGCGCGGCGTAGCGGTGCTCGTGCAGCCGTGGTTGGCGTGGTGTCGCGCCGTGCGCGTGTGTGAGCTCGTAGCTGAACTCAGTCCAGGCGTCCACGTCGATCAGGATGTCGGCGAGATCGACCTGCGGCACCCGGCTGGCGATGTGAGCTGCGAGCGCCGTTGTCCTCTCGGGGCGCTCGGCGCCGGGGAGCCGGCGGACGTGCAGCTCGCCGTCTTGGACGTCGACCGCGACGTCGCCGGTCGCGAGCGCTCGATCGAGCGCGGTGACGCGCTCGTCCAGATCGCGGGCGAGCAGCTCGTGGCGCTCATCGACCGATGCGGGCAACCCGAGCATGCGCCGTGCGGCGTCGCGACGCGCGGGCCACGCGGCAGGCGCGATCAGATAACGATCGGCGGGCTGGTAGCGCCGCGATCCCTCGACCCACACCGCACCGGACCGCAACGCCGTGCGGAGCTCAGAGAGCAGGCAGAGCTCCCAGCGCCGACGGTCGGGGCGTCCGTCCTCGCCGGTGACGTGCGTGCGCCAGCGCGCCGGCACGAAGCCGGTCGGTGCCGTGTCGGGCAGCGTGCGCCGGCCGGTCGCGTCGAGCTTTCGCAGCACGGCGATCGCGTCGACGAGCGGGCGCGCCGCGGGGACGCTGTCGAAGCGCAGCGCCGCGATCAGCGCCGGGACGAAGCGCCGCAGGTGTGAGTAGCGGCCATCCAGCTGCGCGTAGTGGTTGTCATCCAGCGGTCGGAGGATCGCCTGGGCCTGCTCGCGCGCCGCCGCCCAGCGCTCCGGGGCCATCGCTTCCCACGCCCGCGCGCGAACCTCGTCGTCGGCGACGTCCTCGTCGAGCAGCAGCCCGACCAGCAGGTCAAACAGCGCGACCTTCTCGTTTGCCGCGGTCGCTGTTTGCGCCTTGAGGTCGCGCAGCTCGCGCAGAGCCTGGCCGTGCGCCTCGCCGACCGCTTGGTCGGCGCGGTCGAGGATCTCGTCGAGGAGGCGGACGGCCTGGTCGTGGCAGAAGCACAGCAGCGCGGGATAGCGCAGCTGGTCGGGGCGGCCGGCGAGCGCCGCCGTCGTCGAGCGCCTGGCGAGTGCCGCGAGCTGACGGCGGCGGTTCGCGGAGACCGTCTCAAGCAGCCAGTCGGGTGCGCCGAGTTCGCGCAGGAAGGCGAGCTTCTCCAGCTGCCCGACGATCTGCGCCGGACTCGCGGACTTGGCCTCGCGGCCCAGCCATACGAGCCGGCTTACGCCAAGGCGCACGTCGGTCACGCACAGCGCGTGCAGCGCCCGCCGCGTCTGCGCGTCGAGCACCGGCTCGAGGCGCTCGTAGGTGTCGCGCTCGGCGCGCGCCCGTGCGGAGGCCACGAGCCGCTCGAGCGTGGAGATCGCGGGGCGCAGCAGCTGGCGGTCGCGCAGCGTGATCGCCGCGGTGCGCAGCAGCGCGAGCGGCGAGTCGTGCTCAAGCGCGTGCTCGACGAGGACATCCTCGACGTCGTCGACGTCGCGCGCGTCGGGGTCGCGGAAGTGCGCCAGCTGCGCGGCACGCTGGCGGTGCTCGCGCGCGGTGCGCTCGGGCGGGTCGTAGGCCGCGAGCTCGTCGACGTCGACGTCCAGTTGGGTTGCGAGTCGCTGCACGCCGGCGCTCGGTGCGTGCTGGAGCTCGGCCGGTACGAATCCCAGCCAGCGGATCGCCGCGACGGCGATCGCGGTCGCCAGCCGGCCCGCCGGCGTCGGCAGTCGTCGTAGGTCGTCGACCTCGCCGTCGGCGAGCGTGAAGTACACGCCGATGACGTCGGGGTCGGGGTCCTGCGGAAAGCGCTCCCACGCGAGCCGCTCGGCGTCGCTGAGGATGCTGCGCGCCATCAGTCCTCGACCTCCAGGCCGTCGATCGCCAGCTGCCGATCGGCTTGGGAGGGCAGGCTGTAGCGCCGCGTGGTCTCCAACCGGCGGTGACCGGCGAGCTCGGCGACGAGCACGACGTCGCTGCCCTTGCGCACGAGCTTGGTGATGCACGTGTGGCGCAGCATATGCGCCGACAGCTCAAGCCCCGCGGCGCGTGCGACCTTGCGCACGACGAGATCGACCGCGCGCGGCGTCAGCCGCTCGCCGCCGCGGCCGACCAGCAACGCCGGCTCACCCTCAGCGACGACCTTCGCGCGCTCCTTGCGCCACGCGTCGACGACCTTCCGCGCGGTCGCGTTCAGCGGCACCTCGCGGTACGCATCGCCCTTGCCCGAGCGCACGATCACGACGCCCTTGCGCGCCGACGTGCGGACATCGTCGACGTCCAGCGCGACGAGCTCCGACAGCCGCAGCCCGGTGTGCAGCAACAGCACGACGATCGCGCGGTCGCGCGCCGACGCCTGCTCGGCGGCACGAATGAGATCGCGCTGCTGATCCTCGTCCAGCGCACGCGGCGCGGACTGCGCGAGGCGCTCACGCGTCACGACCGCCGGCCCGAGGCCGAGGAAACGGTTGAAGTGATCGGTCGCAGCGAGAGCGAGGTTCACCGAGCTCGGCGCCCAACCACGCTCGACCTTCAGCAATCGCTTGAAGTCGCGGCCCGCGAAGTCTCGCGCGCGAGGCTCACGTAACGCCGCGTCGGCCTCGGGGCGCTCGGCGAGCCAGCCGACATACGTCGACACGTGCGCGGCGTACGCTTGGCGGGTGCGTACCGCCAGCGGCTGCCCGGCGAGATCCTCGAGGTAGCGCCCGAGTGCGCCGCGAGCGGCATCGCCGTGCGCGCCGCACTTGTTATCCGAAGCGGCATCCGGCGGCTGGGCGGGTCCATCTGCGCATTAGTAGATCCCCGGCCGGACGGATCGTTCGTCTAAGCGCACTTAGCAGAAGCGCCGGTTGCCTGTGCTCGAGTGCTCCCTTTGCCTCAAAGCGGCAGTCGCGGGACAGGCCGACGGCTCCTGCTAGTCGCACAAAGCAGGAGTCGACCAGGCGGAGCGGGCACCTGCCGCTCCGGCGGTTCTCTTTCGCATAT